>DATCYL010000161.1:0-38344 GCA_036570305.1 Lachnospiraceae bacterium | reverse complement strand
CCTCATCTGTAAGTCGTTCTCCAAGCATCTGATAGCCGCCACAGATACCCCAGATAATACAACCGGATTTTATCTCTTTAAAAACGGCTGCTTCCAAACCGTTTTGGCGCATCCACAGCAAATCCCCAATAGTATTTTTAGTACCGGGCAAAAAAATCATATCCGGATTTTTTAAATCTTTTGGAGAGTCTACATAACGAAGCGACACTCCCTCTATTCCCTCAAACACATTAAAATCCGTAAAGTTTGAAATCCTGGGAGTACGAATCACGACAAGGTCAATTAATCCTACCTCCTGCCCTAAAGAAAATCTGTCACTTAGACTATCCTCGTCTTCTAAAGCTATCTGCATATAGGGTGTTACCCCTACCACCGGTATTTTTGCACGCTCTTCTAGCATACTTACGCCCGAGTCCAACAGACTTTTATCCCCACGAAATTTATTAATAACCATTCCTTTAAGATAATTTTTTTCGTCATCTTCCAAAAGCATCAGCGTCCCCAATAATTGAGCAAAAACTCCACCTCTATCAATGTCTCCCACCAGCAAAACCGGTGCTTTTGCCATTTTTGCCATACCTATATTGACAATATCTTCCGACTTTAAGTTAATTTCTGCCGGACTTCCCGCACCTTCTATTACGATAATATCATATTCTTTTTCTAATGCATGGTAAGCTTTTAAAATATCCGGTATCAACTTATGCTTATAAGCAAAATATTCTCTGGCACTCATGTTTCCCACCACTTCTCCATTGACAATCACTTGGGAGCCAATGTCGTTGGTCGGTTTCAACAAGATAGGATTCATAGCTACTTTCGGCTCAATGCCCGCCGCTTCCGCCTGCATAACCTGAGCTCTTCCCATCTCCAATCCCTCTTTTGTAATAAAGGAATTTAATGCCATATTTTGCGACTTAAAAGGGGCTACCTTATAACCGTCTTCTTTAAATATTCTACAAAGTCCCGCTGCCAATAAGCTTTTTCCTGCATTGGACATTGTCCCGCATATCATAATTGCCTTTGCCATTTTTTCTCTACTTTCTCCATACTTATTTTCAATGTCTTAATAAGTCGCTCATTATCCTCTTTTCTTTTTACCGCAACCCTGTAAAATCCCTCAGACAATCCCTCATAGTTACTGCAGTCTCTAATTAAAATCCCCTCTTTTTTACACACGGTCTCCAAACCTGCCGGTCCTTTAAAAAATACATAGTTTGCTTCTCCCCAAAAAACCTGAAATCCAAGCTCTTTAAGACTTGCTCGCAAAGGCTCATATTCTTCCTGCAAAAGGGTAACACTTTCCTTTAAAAACTTTTTTTCCGACAAAGCCGCCAACCCTGTCTTTTGTGCTATCAAAGACACGCCCCAGGGTTGCCCCATAGCCTGCATTTTTTCCAAAAGCTCTCGATTTGCACTAAGAGCATATCCCAAACGAATCCCCGCCATAGAATAAACCTTCGTAAATGCCTTTAGAATAATCAGATAGGGATTGTCTTTTATTTTATTTTTAAGAGATTTTCTCTCCCCATTTTTCACAAAATCCAAAAAACATTCATCCAGCAAAAGGTAACACTTAAATTCCCGACACTTTTCTGCTATTTTTTCCAAAAGTTTTTTTTCTATGGTCAAGCCCGTCGGATTGTTAGGACTGCATAAAATCACTAAATCAATATCTTCTTTTATGAAATCCAAAAAATCACTTTCTATGCAAAAATTTTCTTCTTCGCGTGATAAATACTTTTCTATCTGGCAATCTATGCAAGAAAGCGCCTGTGCATACTCTGAAAAACTTGGCAACTGTATCAGTGCCTTTTTAGGTTTTATGGCAAATACCGTACGAAAAATCAAATCCGCGGCTCCGTTTCCACAAAGAATATAAGATTTTTCTACTCCCTCATATTCTCCCAAAGCCTTAGTCAAATCTTCCGAAAAGATATCCGGATAGGCAGCAACCTCTTTCATAGCCTCCACACCTGCATCGATCACACCTTTTGGCGGTCCATAAGGATTAATATTGGAGGAAAAGTCCAAACTGTTTTTATTTCTGTATATATCTCCACCGTGTATCTGTTTCATTTCCTTCTCCAAATCCTTATTTTTTTATAGACAAGACCAAGATTCCTAAACCCAAACGCATTATGAGAAAGAAAACAAAAGCCAAAACCGAGGTCAAATATAAAAGTCGATTCGCTTTTTTTATATCCTCAATCTCCACAGGCCTTGTTTTATCCCCTATAGAAGGCTTTTTATGAAGTTTTCCAAAATACCATGCCGGACCCGCCAACTCTATACCAAGCGCCCCTGCCATCACTGCCTCTGTCTGAGCGGAATTTGGACTGGTATGGCGGTAACGATCTCGCTTAAAAATTTTCCATGCCAGTTTTCCGTCATAGCTCCCTATATATGCCGCTAACAACATAGAAAGGGCTGATAACCTCGCCGGAAGATAATTTACCACATCGTCTATCTTTGCCGCACATCGTCCAAAATACAAATATTTTTCATTTTTATAAGCAATCATAGAATCCATAGTATTGATACTCTTGTAAAGAAATCCTAAAACCGGCCCTCCTAAAGCCATATAAAAAAGTGGTGCCACAATGCCGTCGGATGTATTCTCTGCTATTGTCTCTACTGTCGCTTTTACAATCCCTACCTCATCAAGACTATCAGTATCCCTCCCCACAATCATGGAAACAGCCTTTCGTCCATCCTCTAAGGATTTTTCTTTTAAAGCTCGGTAGACTTTCATGCTTTCTACTTTTAGAGACTTGCATGCCAATAACTGATAAATCCAAAAGCTCTCAAACAAAAAACCTAATCCCCACCATATTCTGTAAAAAAGTAAAAGTAAACAAAGCGGTAGACATATCCAACTAAGACATACTATAAAGACTAAGAGGCTACCCCCTAGCAACTCCCCTTTTTTTGTTTTTGGCAATCTCTTTCTAATAAAATTTTCCAAAACTTCAATTTCTTTTCCCATCAACCTTACGGGATGGTATAGCCAATAGGGGTCTCCTAAAAATAAATCCAAAAAAAATCCCACGCAGATAGCCACACTTGTTACTACTAACACCTATCGTCTCCTTAATCTTTTTGATTTTTCATATTGCAAAAAAGAGGCTGCCAGTCCACGAATACACTTGCATCATTTTCATCCACCCAAAATTCATATCCCTGGCCATTGTCCACCCACCACTCATAAAATTCCTTTGACGGTTTTGCAAAATGATTCATAAGTGCCATAATCGTACCTCCGTGTACCACAAGAACAGCACTTTTTATTTTGGAAGCTTTCATATCCTCCACCACTTCATAAAATCCCCGGATACATCTTTTTTGAAAGCCCCCTAAATCCTCCCCCTTAGGAAAAGGCATACTGGCCTTAGAGTCTATCCATTTCTGGTAGTTTTCGTTACCCTCAAGCTCTTTTGCACTTTTATTTTCAAACTCTCCGAAGTTGCATTCCGATAAATTTTCAATAATCACTTGTTTTTGATTTGGAAAAATCAATGAGGCCGTTTGGCGACACCTGCTTAGGGGACTTACATAGAGCGCCTCTCCCCTTTTATAATGGTACTTTTCCAACAGTGCAACCCCCTCTTTTGACAAGGGTTCATCAGTTACACCTATGTAACGCCTTAAGGCATTTCCATGAGTTCTTGAATGTCTTACCAGATAAATTCTAATCATTTTATCACCATTCCTATTCCACATACCACACGATGTACATGCTCTGCAAACTCCGCCAGTTTTATACAAATTCTTCCTACACTTTCACGATATTCTCTCTCCATAGCATCCATGGGCACAACCCCATATCCCACTTCATCCAAGACAAGAATTATATGCGGATTTTTCTCAATCATTTCTTCCGCCAGCCCTTCTAAAACTTCTCCTTTTTCTATTGCTTTTTTTATAAAATTGTGAAAATCAAGGACACCTTCTGCCAAAAATAAATCTTCTTTACTACAAGTAGTACCCTCAACCCACGAAATATGCGGATATTTTTCCTCTGCATATTCCTTTTGCCCTTGGTAGGCACCTCCTATAAACATCTCCATTAGGCTCTCCTATCTATACAGCAAACACCTTGCAAACAAAACAACCATAGGCACAAAACATTCACTTACCTGCACAAACCAACCGGCTATATCTCCGGTAATACCACCAAATGTTTTTTTTGACATTCTATAATAATAAAGAAAAACCAAAAGAAAAGTCAAAATAATAAGACCTCCGTAGATTGGACTTATCCACATAGATACTCCTCCTGTGATGAAGATATAACCAAGCATCCACATTTTTACTACCCCTCTTTTAGCTCTATCCTTAAACATGGCAAGCAAACCGCTATTCTTTGCCAGAGGAAAGGATACTACAGAAAGTCCGCTAAAAGCTCTGCTAAGCACAAAGGATAGAGCCAACAAAATCCAAATCGCCTCATCCCCTTTTCCAAAAGATACCAACTGGCTATAAGTCGCCAGATAAAGCAAAAAATAGACAATCCCTGAAATAATAGCAAATGCACCGGCTCTTGGATCTTTTAAAATCTCCAGCTTTTTCTCCCTGCTTGCATAGGAACTTAATGCATCCTGAGTATCCAAAAAACCATCAGCGTGGATTCCTCCGCTTACTGTCATGCTTATCAAAATGACGAGTGCCGCAAAAAAGATTTCTCCTACCCCTTTCTTTAGGGGCATAATTTCATAAAACAAATGCCAGATAAAGATAAGTCCGCCTATTACCAGACCTACCAGCGGGAAAAAACACATAACATATCTTTGATTTTCTTCTGTCCATTCACTTTGAGGCATGGGTATCTTTGAATACATAGAAAATGCTATCTTAAAACTATTGATCCATACTCCCATTATCAACCTCCTTATTTCAACCACAAGGCAATACCATATACGACTTCTGCCAATTTTTTTGCCCTCTTTGCCATTTGCTTATTAATTCTTGCCAGACATTCCTGATAGTTTTTTGTGCTTTCTTCATAGACCTTACCGTCTTGAAAAATTTCATTCGTCACAACCACCAAAAGCTTTGCCTGTTTTTCTAATTTCTCTAAGCCTTCCAAGACTTCTTCCACAATTTGATCCGAATCTTTCCCCAATAAAAACATCTCATTTGCCACTAAATTAGACATACATTCCAAAAGAATGCCACATCCCGGTTCAATAGAAGCTTCCTTAAGATTATAATAACACTCTAAAGTGGAAAAGTCTTTTTTTTCTCTCATTTTTTGGTGACGAAAAATCCTTGAAAAACTTTCTTTATCATAAGGTTTCATCGTTGCAATATATAGTTTTTTTCCCGGGCAGGCTTTTACCAGATAGTCTTCCGCAAAAGCCGACTTTCCGCTCGCACTGCCTCCTGTGACTACAATCATACCAATTCCTCATAGTCCTTGATGGCATTTTCACCAAAGGTCGACATCTGCCTATAAATATCCACCCCCATATCCAGTAAAGGCATAAGGGCAACCGCTCCGCTTCCCTCTCCTAAGGATAAATCTCCGTAAATACAAGGACTCTTTTTTATCTCTTCCATAACCATGACAAAGCCCGGCTCTTTAGAAAAATGTGATGCCAACATAAAGTCTGCCGCCCTAGGGCAGATTCGTACAGCCACTAAGGCAGAAACAGCAGAAATAAATCCGTCAATCACAATCGGTAACCTGTAAATAGCACCGCCCAAAAAGAGCCCGACCATACCGGCAATATCCAAACCGCCAAGTTGTGACAGTACACTAAGAGGAGCTTCCATTTTGGGTTGGTGCAAATCCAATGCCTTTTCTATCACTTTCACCTTACGCTTTAATCCCTCTTTATCAAGTCCTGCTCCTCTTCCTGTCACTTCCTTTGCCGAACGCCCTAAAAGAGCTGCCGCCAGGGCACTGCTGCTTGTGGTATTTCCGATCCCCATCTCGCCCGTCCCTATGATTTTATAGCCCTGCTCTTTTAATTCTAAAACCATGGAAATCCCTACCTTAATGGCTTCTATGGTCTTTTCCATTGGCATGGCATCTTCTCTTGCCAGATTATTGCTTCCATACATAACCTTTTTATTGATAATATTTGTATCTCTGGCAATTCCTATATCCACCGGAAAAACATCCACACCCGCCCTCTTACTCATAAGACTGGTACAGGTATTTCCCCTTTTAAAGTTTTCCGCTACAATGGCGGTCACTTCCTTGCCCGTTTGGGTCACACCCTCACTCACCACACCATTGTCCGCACACATAACAACCAAAGCTTTTTTTTCTAATGAAATATCCGTCTCTTTAGTAATACCGGCGATTGCCACCAGCATATCTTCTATTTTTCCAAGGCTGTGAAGAGGCTTTGCAATCTGATTCCATCGCCTTTGACAATCTGCCATCGCCTCTTTATCAAGCCCTTTTATTTTCTTTATTTCCCTAAGCAGGGTCTCCATACACCTTCCCCTTTTTCTCCTGATATTTTATACAAGTATCATAAAACTTTTCTGCCAATTTGGGATTTCCGTAAAAATAAAGATGAGGAAATCCTGCAAACAAACTCTCTTTGCTATGGCAACACTTCCATCCCCTATCACTTAGCGGTTTTTGTGCCCACATAGCATCCCCACAATTTTCTGACTCATAATAGTGAAATTCATGGGCAGGAATCTCTCCCAACTCACTTCCAAAAATATTCTGTCCCTTAAGAGTGACATATCCAAACCTTGAAAGTTTCCCCGTAAAATAAGAAGTTCCCGCAACCACTCCCACCATGGAGTAAGCATTTCCTTCTTTATCCAAAATCTGCTCGTGTAAATATAAAAAGCCTCCGCATTCCGCAATACAGGGCATTCCCCTTTCTATTGCTTCTTGAACAGATAAAAGCATAGCCTTATTATCCGACAAAGTCTTAGCATAAAGTTCCGGATAGCCCCCCGGCAACAAAAGTCCGTCTAGATTTTTTGGCAGCGACTCATCTCTTAATGGAGAAAAATAGACTAATTTTGCCCCCATTTTTTCCAATAAAGCCAAATTGTCTTTATAAAGAAAACAAAACGCCTCATCTTTTGCCACACCAATCGAAACAGCCTGCTTTTTTTTTGCTTTGTAAATTTCATCTTCCCTAATAGTAAACTTTGGGCTTTGATTTGCCATGGCAAGAATTTGATTTACATCTACCGTTTTTTCTATTTCTTCTCCCACCAAACGGATTTTTTCCTGCAAATCACTGATTTCCTCTGGTAAAACAAGTCCCAAATGTCGGCTTTTTATAGTAAATTTGGGATTTTCTTTTAAATATCCAAGAACAGGAATTCCAAGCTCTTTTTCCACCAAGCCTTTCATTCTTGGGTATAACATAGGAGACATCCGATTAAAAATCACACCCCCAATAAAACTATTCTCTTTATAGCTTAAAAAACCCTTGATATATGCCAGCAAAGAAAGACTGGCACCCTTTGCATCCACTAATAAAACAGTCGGTGCTTTTGTGATTTTTGCCAAATCATAGGCACTTGCCCTAGGGGATATCCCCGCAAGACCGTCATAGTAACCCATAACCCCCTCTATGATGGCTATATCGCAATCCTTACTGTGTTCCCAAAGTCTGCTTTTGACCTCTTCTTCTCCCACGAAAAAAGAATCCAGATTCACACTTCTTTTACCTACTACCTCTTCGTGAAACATAGGGTCTATATAATCAGGGCCACACTTGAAAGATGCCACGTTCTTTCCTCTCATTTTTAAAGCACTTAAAAGCCCAAGAGTAAAGAGGGTTTTTCCGGAGCCGCTGGCCCCTGCACTAATCAATATTCTGGGAATACGATACATCCCTTACCTCCCTTGAAAAGAAATAATATAAACGGGATTTTGTCCCATCATCATGTGATATCTGCCAACCGACTTTGATTTGGCAACAGATACCGCCACTATATCCACATCCTCAACATCAAAAATCTTTAAACAGTCCATAGCCTCTGCTACAGTCTCCAAAGTGATTGCATTCATCACCACTCTTACCTTTTGATTTTTCTTTAGTATACAGGCAATAATCTCCTTTAAATTACCGGAAGAACCTCCGATAAATACATGGCTGGGTGCCGGCAAAACTTCCATAGCCTCCGGCGCTAAGCCGGAAACAATTTCCATATTATCACAGGCAAATTTTTTCCTGTTTTTTTCCATCAATTCCAATGCCAACTCATTTTTTTCTATGGCATAAACCAAGCCCTCTTCCACTACTTTTGCCATCTCTATGGAAACAGAACCGCTGCCGGCTCCCACATCATAAACAAGTGCATCCTTACTTAACCTTAGTTTTGCCAAAGAAAGACTTCTGATTTCCGCCTTGGTCATAGGTACCTTATCTCTTAAAAACTCTTCATCAGCGATAGAGCCGTAGGAAATAAAGTCTTTTGCTTTTGGATTTTCAAAAAGAACTACGCTTAAACTTTCCGTCTTACAATCCACCAAATTTTGGGCAAAGTCCCTACTTATCTTTTCGTTCTCATAAGAAAGATTTTCTCCTATAGAAACTGTAATATCCCCCATACCGTAGTCGTATAGCTCTCTACACACCTTCCCTATTCTATCTTCTTCTCCCACCAGAGCAAACACTTTTTCGTGCCTTTGTATATGAGAAATAATAGAGGTTTCTTTGCCATGCAAACTTGTTAAATAAAAATCCTGCCAAGGCATCTTTAGACGAGAGGCAAAATAAACAGGAGATGCAATTCCCGGAATAAGTTCCGCTTCATCTTTTAATTCCCTTAAGAGAGATTTTGCTCCACTATAAAATCCAAGATCCCCGGAAAGAACAATGGCAATTTTTTCATACTGAGGATGCCCCTTAATATAGTCAGCGATCTCTTTAGCATTATAAGAAATAAATACTTCCTGTCCGGCAGATTTTATGCCCTCAACCATGCGCCTGGCTCCCAGCAAAAGGTCGGCTTCCTCGATTGCCTCCCTGCCTGCTTTAGTTAAACTACCGCCATCCCCCATTCCGATACCCACTAAGCGAATTTCCTGCTTTGCCCTAAAGTTAAAACGCTCCTCCAAAGACTTTATACAATCTTCATAAGAAAGACCATTTTCCTCAAAAGGTCTTCCTATGATAATCATTTTCTTCTTAAGTTCTACCACTGCTTGGTACTTTTCTTCAAAACCTCCTGCATTTCCGGATTCTTTTGTCACCAGATAGTCCGCCCCGACTTCCTCCATCATTGCCTTATTTAGAGCTGTGGAAAAAGGCCCCTGCATACAGATTAAATGCTTTCCTCTAAATCCCAGTTTATGACAGCTTTCCACAACACTTGGTAACGATAAAACTCTGGCATAAAGACGATTTTCATAGTCCTCTACTCCCACAAAAGCCGAGAGCTCTTTACTTCCTGTAGTCAAAAGTACATTTCCTGAAGTTTTATTTAAAAAGTCTACTGCCTCCTCGGTTGACGATAAGTAGATGGCATCTCTTTTTTCAGACTCTGCCCTTGCCATTCTAAGATAAGGAAGGTTCAATTTTTGACAAACATTTCTGACATTTTCCGTCACCTGACTGGCATAAGGGTGCGTTGCATCCACGACAATCTCCGGTAGAAGCTCTTTTAGTAATCCTTCCATTTCCAAGGCTTCCAAACGCCCTATATGAAGATGAAGATTTTCATCTTTCTCTATTAAGCTTCCCCCATATTCAGTTGCCAGACAAAGATGAACTGACACACCGTTTTTTGCCAAAAGCTGACCTATTTTTCTCCCCTCACTGGTCCCTGCAAATACGACTGCTTTTTTCTCCATAAGATTTATACTCCTTTATATCCTCTGGGGGTGACCATCTTTCCTGCCAAAACTTTAGTTTGGCTGTTTCCTATAAAGACTGTAGTAAACATATCTACTGAAGTATCTCTTAAGTCCTTTAAACTGCATATTCTGTAGTTTTCTCCATCTCTTCCAATCTTTTCTACAATGCCACATACCAGACTCGGCGATTGATATTCCAACATAATATCACAGGCTTTTTGTAAATAATCCTGCCTTTTCTTACTGGATGGATTATAAATGCAGACCACAAAATCCGCCTTTGCCGCCTCTCTTAAGCGTTTTTCTATCTTTTCCCAAGGGGTCAATAAGTCACTAAGGCTAATGACCGCAAAATCATGAATCAGGGGCGCTCCTAAAACAGAGGCTCCGCCGATGGCCGCCGTAACGCCCGCAACGACCTCAATTTCTATATCGGCATATTTTTGTCCTACTTCATACATAAGTCCCGACATTCCATAGACTCCTGCATCCCCACTACAAATCATAGCCACTGTCTTTCCCTTTTTCGCCTCTTCAAATGCCAAAATACATCTGTCTACTTCTTTTTTCATTGGCGTTGTGATAAATTCTTTCTCTTTAAAATGCTCTTTTACCAAATCCACATACACGGTGTAGCCTACGATGACATCACAAAAATTTAAAACATTGACCGCTTTTATGGTCATTTGTTCATACTCTCCCGGACCTATTCCCACTACATATATTTTTTTCATAATCTTAACTTTAGCTCCTTTACTGCCAAGGCAAGGGTAATTCCCTCACTTGTAATTTTTCTTTGTATAAAACAGCCTCCCTCACTCGCCTTTTTTGCACTTCTTTCACAGACATTATCCACACCTGTAATCGATGATACAAAGGCTGATGATGTAAACTTCCCCTCTACCGCCT
This sequence comes from Lachnospiraceae bacterium, assembly GCA_036570305.1. GTDB lineage: Bacteria > Bacillota > Clostridia > Lachnospirales > Lachnospiraceae > JAQVHQ01. The sequence continues at coordinate 27,642 of DATCYL010000161.1, read as the reverse complement.
TTAATTCCTCTTTACTATAAAAAGAAAGTGGCAAGTGGTACTTTTCACAGTAAGAAAGTAATCCCTCCTCATCCTTTTTCAAATCAATACTCGCTATGCCTTTTATAGCATGAAATGAAAGACCCAGATGAAAAAAGGTCTGTTCCATAAAATTTTCTATCTGACTTTGTTTTGTATTTCTCCTACACCCGATTCCCGCCGTCACGATTGCCGGAGTAAGGTAAAGAGTGTGTAAAAAAGGGCTTTTCTTTCTGTAAATTCCTATATAAACCCCGAGAGGAATTTCTTCTTTACATATCCCCTCTTTATATTCCCACATCCCCTGTGCTTTTAAAGTCTGCTTTTCCTCCTTTGATAGGTAAATCCCCTCCTCCAAAAGATAAAAGGTCGGTTTTCCTGCCACAAGACGTGCCGACACCTCTTTTGCATAAGTCATATTGGAAATATGAAGCTTGTTTTTACCGGCAAATACATCCACAGCAAATTTCCCCTGAATATCTGTCGCTGTTGTAATTACTGCACAAGCCCCCACCCAATCACTGATTTTTTCGCAAAGCTCATTGGCACCGCCTATATGTCCTGAAAGAAGAGAAATACAAAATTTTCCCTGCTCATCCAAAACCAAAACTGCGGGATCCTCTTTCTTACTCTTTACAAAAGGTGCAATACTTCTAACCGCAATCCCACAGGCACCAATAAAAATCAGAGCATCCACATAGGGAAACATTCGCTTTACCCAATCTTTTAGGCTTTCTTTTAAAGAAATAATCTCTTTAAAATCCACATACTGACTTTTTGCATAGGCTAAAGCCTCATTTCCCTCATCTATAAAATGCTTTTTCAATAAGACGGAAAGTTTACTGCCATCTTTTGTAAAACTAATGATAGCAATCTTCATAAACCTACCTCCTCCACAATTTTTAAGACCTCTAGTCCCGCGCTTTGGATGCCTGTCGAAATTCTGTCGTAAATGCAGGGTGATAAAGTTCCGATCTTTGATAGTTTGTATGTGTCACCGCTTCGCCCACAATAATTAGAGCTGTTTTACTGATTTGATTTTTCCTTGCCGTCTCTTCCAGACTCTCCACTGTACAGATAAAAGATTTTTCATCCTCCCAGGTTGCTTTATAGACAATAGCTGCCGGGGTATTTGCCGGATATCCTCCCTCTATCAAACGTCCGCTTAATTCTTTTAACATCCCTGTACTCAAAAAAACAACCATGGTTGCTCTATGTGCCGCAAAAGATTCTATACTTTCTTTCTCAGGTACCGGTGTTCTACCCGCCATACGGGTAATAATCACACTTTGTGAAACATCGGGCAGGGTGTACTCTATATTTAATGCCGATGCCGCCCCACAAAAAGAACTTACCCCCGGACAATAGTCATAGGAAATCCCTTTTTCATCCAGGTAATCCATCTGCTCTCTAATTGCTCCGTAAAGGCAAGGATCTCCTGTGTGGAGCCTGACTGTCGTAACCTGCTTTTCTTCCGCCTCAACCATGACCGCCAAAACTTCCTCCAAAGTCATCCTTGCACTATTATAAATTTTACATCCAGCCTTAGTGTAGTCTAAAAGCTGTGGATTTACCAAAGAGCCGGCATAAATGACCACATCCGCCTCCTGTAAAAGCCTCTGCCCCCTGATGGTAATTAAATCCGCTGCACCTGAACCGGCTCCTACAAAATGTATCATTCTTTTTTCTCCTTTACTATAAGCAAGCTGTAATAACCGCTTTTTTCAGGAATTTCTTCGATTCCCCTATAAATTTTTTCACTATCCATACCACAATTTTCAATCATAAGAACTTCTTCTTTGCGCCGTCTCAATATTTCTTTTACCTTGGCAAGCTGTCTTCCCGCCTTCATAAGAACCTTTGTCCCCGGCAAATTAAGAGCCTCCTCAACTTGATAAGATGCCGGGATAATATGTAACTGCTCCTCCCTCTCTGCCAAGCCGATTCCAAACCTTGCTGCCACTGCACAAAATGAAGGAATACCGCTGATAATTTCAGTCTCATACCCGGCTTTTTCTACCCGCTTATGAACATAAAGATAGGTAGAATAAATGGTAGGGTCTCCAAGCGTAAGAAAGACCACGTCTTTTCCCTGTGATAAACAGTTTTCAATCATTTTTTGAGACTCATCATAGGCTTTTTTTAAAGCTTTCTTATCTTTTGTCATTATCAATGGCAAAGACAATAACTCCTTGTTGGCAAGTTCCGGACAAACAGGCAGTGCAATTTGATAGGCAATACTTTTTTCTCCCTCTTCTTTTGGCAGTGCCACTACCCTTGCCGCCTTTATAATCCTTATGGCTTTTAAAGTAAGTAATTCCGGATCCCCCGGTCCTACACCTATACCATATAATTTACCTCTCATATTATCTGCCTTTCTCCTCTTTTTTTATCTTCTCCAATAAATATTGAACCTTTTTGGTTTGACCTAAGTATCCATGCACATTAGAAAAAACCACCGCCCCCAAATCAATCTCACCCTTACAGCGATTATGCAGATAAAAATCTATCCTCTCCATCATTTCTTCCATAGTCCTCTTTAAAAAATAACCACTTTTATCTGCCTTTGCCATGATATCTAATGCCTCATCCGTTGTGATGGATGTAAGCAGCTTTCTGGCAGTCTCTATATCTGCCCCACATCGGATTGCATGAGCCGCAAGAAGCTCCGCTCTACAATCTGCACTCTTAGAATGGGTGTCCATAATCCCCCCTGACACCTTTACAAATTTCCCTATATGAGAAATAAATAAAATTCCCTTGACCCCCATATTCACTGCCATATCTATGGTCTTTCCTATGAAGTTGCTACACTTGATGGTCTTAGAAAAGTCTACATCCATGAAATCTTTGATATAACTTTCCCCATAGTTTCCGGGACTGATCAAAAGGTATCTATCCCCCTCTTCTGTACGCATAGCCATTTCTATTTCAATACTTTTTAGCAAAGCCTCCTCACTCATGGGAACTACAATACCACTGGTTCCCAAAATAGAAATTCCCCCTTCTATCCCCAGCCTGGGATTAAAAGTTTTCTTTGCTATTTCCTCTCCTTGCGGTACATAAATTGTCACTTCTACTCCGCCTTCATAGGAATAGGTTTTGCAAACCTCAAGAAGATTTTCCCTAATCATTTGTCTGGGTACTTTATTAATAGCCGCTTCTCCTACCGCTTGCTCCAATCCTTTTTTTGTAACCAGACCTACACCCGGACCACCTTTTAAGCGGACTTCTTTTTCCTGCTTTAGTTCTACTTTTGCATAAATCAAGATACCGTGCGTAACATCAGGATCATCTCCTCCATTCTTTCTAATCGCACAGCTTACCCAATTCTTTTCTATGGAAATATCCTCCACATCCAAAGTAAGCAAAATCCCCCGAGGAGTCATCAAAGAAACTGTCTCCAAAGCTTTTTGCTCAAATAACATAAGAGCAGCGGCTTTCGTAGCCGCTGCTGCACAGGAACCGGTTGTATATCCATAGTGTAATTTTTTACCATCTTGTATGATAAAATAATCTTCTAAATTTTTACTTTTTTCCATTGTCTTTCCTATGAGCAGAATTTATTTCTTTTTCTCCCTTTTTTCATAATCTCTAAAAAATGTTACCAATCGGGAAAGAGATTCTGTAAGCAGAACCTTTTCTTCCTCCAAAAGTCCTTCCACAGTCGCATCCACCATATCTTTGTGAAATGCTTTATGATGTGCATAGGCCTTTTTTCCCTTCTCCGTCAGTGAAATCAAGACTACCCTTCTGTCCACTTCGCTTCTTATTCTATGGGTGTATCCTTTTTTTACCAAAGCATTAATAGCAATCGTCAAAGTTCCGACAGTTACTCCCAGTGATTTTGCAATAGTTGACATGTTTTTCGCTTCATCAATACCTATGGCATCAATAATATGCATATCATTATTGGTAATATCTTTAAAGTCCTGGGTAATAATGGCTTTCTCTTCAATTCGCATAATATCATTAAATAAATTTACCAAAAGATCTTCAATGGTATCATAACTTTTATCCATAAATAACTACCCCACTTTCTTTTTTAGTATCGCATACTTTGCTTAGACTGTCAAAGAAATACGTTTGAAAGTCAAAGCAAAAAGGGGGATGCCACACTGGACAGCCCCCCTTTTTTTTATTTTACTTCTGCGGAAGTTGATATTTTTCTTTAAATGCTTTATAGCTCTTTTCAAACTGCTCAGAATCTCCATGTTTTACTTCTTCTAAGTATCCATGTGTTTCATAGCCATCCGCAACAATCTGAATCATATCCACCGCAATATTAGAACAATGATCAGCGACTCTCTCATAACTGGTTAAAAGATCAGACAAAACAAATCCCAGTTCGATTGTGCAGGTTCCCTCTCTTAGACGTTGTACATGACGCTTTTTAATTCTTGCCTGCAAATTGTCAATGACTTCTTCTAAGGGCTCTACACTTTTTGCCATTTCTATATCCTGATTTTTAAAAGAGTCAAATGCTAAGCTAATAATATCTTTAATTGCCTCTGTAAAGACTTCCACTTCTGCTGCTGCTTTTTCAGAAAAACTCAAGTTTTTCTCAAACATCTCTTTTGCTGACTGCTGAATATTTAAGGCATGATCAGAAATTCTTTCAAAATCTCCGATAGTATGCAATAGAATCGATAAAGTATGATTGTCTGTTTCCGACAGATCTTTTCCACCTATTTTTACCATGTAACTTCCCAACTCATCTTCATACCTGTCCACACGAGCTTCCAGCTCCTCAATTCTTTTCGCTTGTTTTTCATCATATTTATTTAGCAAAGAAAAGGAACGAAACAGTGCATCTTTAGAAAGTTCCGACATCTTAATTGCCAAATCTCTACAGTGTTGAATAGCAAGACCCGGTCTGTCCAAGAAACGAAGATCCAAAGTCTGGAAATCATCCGTTTCTACTACATCTCCTTCTACATCTTTCACTGTAAGCACTGCCAACTTCTCCAATCCCCTAGAAAGCGGGTAGAGCAACAAAGTAGCAAAAACATTAAAACAACTGTGAACAACAGCAATCCCCATAACATCTGCCGAATCCTTTAAAAAGGCAAAATGAATCAAGGCATTGGCTCCATAGAAAATAATCATAAAGGCAATTGTACCCAATAAGTTAAAATACAAATGTACAAATGCAGCTCTTTTTGCATTTTTACTGGCTCCCACAGAGGATAACATAGCTGTAATACATGTTCCTATATTCTGTCCCATAATAATAGGAATGGCTGTTCCAAAGGTTACAGAACCGGTGGCACATAAAGCTTGTAAAATACCTACAGATGCGGAAGAACTCTGAATAATTGCTGTCAAAACGGCACCTGCAATCATTCCCAAGATCGGATTAGTAAACTTCACCATAAAGTTTGTAAATTCCGGAACATCCGCCAAAGGTTTTACTGCACTACTCATCATTTCCATACCAAACATCAAAACAGCAAAGCCAATCATGATGCTTCCAATGTCTTTCTTTTTCTGTTTTTTGGAAAACATCATAAGACCTACACCGATAATGGCAAGTATCGGTGAAAATGAAGTTGGCTTCAATAATTTAATGAAAAAATTTCCACTCTCGATTCCGGTTAAACTTAAAAGCCAAGAAGTTACTGTCGTACCGATATTGGCACCCATGATAACTCCTACCGCCTGCCCCAGCTTCATAATTCCTGAATTTACAAATCCGACAACCATAACCGTCGTTGCCGAAGAGGATTGAATAACAGCCGTAACCCCCAATCCCAACAAAACTCCTCTAAGCTTACTGGATGTAAGGTTTTCAAGAATTTTTTCTAATCTACCGCCGGATACCTTGGCAAGACCTGCTCCCATTCCTTCCATTCCATATAGAAACAGTGCCAGCCCACCTATCATAGATAACATGCTAAAAAAATCCATTTCAATTTTCCTTTCTCATAACTCCTAAAAAATTTGAACTCAAACTTATTGTAGCCCAAAAAAAATAAAATGTTAAGACTTATTTTATATTTTTTAATAAAAGCAAAACCCTTGAAAGGCAAAGCCTTCTTGGCTTTCTCTTTCAAAGGTTTTTAATACCGCTAAGTCCTAGCTTAAACTATCAATCACTTCTTCTAAAATATCAGCTCCGTAGCAAGCAATCTCATGGTCTTCCTCACCGGTTCCTCCGCTAACACCCAAGCCACCGATAATCTTTCCGCCCAACTTTAATGGAATCCCTCCGCCAAAGATTACAATTCTACCGCCATCTGTAGACTCCACTCCATAGAAAGTCTGCCCCGGTTGTGCAAGTTTAGACAGCTCCATGGTAGACATCTTTACCGCTACAGAAGTATAGGCTTTTTTCATGGAAATATCAAAGCTTGCCAAAAAAGCATCTTCCATAACATGAACGGCAATCATATTGCCATCCGGACCGCAAACACTAATCACTGCATTTTTATTTTTTGATTTTGCAAAATCTTCTATCTTATCAATTAAAAGCTTTGCCTCTTTTAAAGAAATTCTTGTTTTATTCATATATGTCATATTTCCTTCCAAGGCCTTTTTTACCGCCTCTTCCACCAACACACGGTTATTTCCCGACAAATCATTATTTTTTATAAAGCCGATTTGACTGACATTTTCTTTCTTATCCTTGCCTTGCTCTGTCTGATAATCTAACAAACGTGCCGACACATATAAAAAATCAGACAAACGATTCATATATTCTTTTGCCGCACCATCCACCGGATGACTTTTTGCAACTTCATGAAGACATCGCTCCGCCCTTCTTGCCACTGTCCTTGCCACATCCCAATGTGCTGAATGCAAACTTCCTCCCGGCAAAACAAACTCATGCTTTCTGGGAAAAATCTCTTCCATAGCATTAATTTCTCTCTCCAGCTTTAAAACTTCCTCTTTGGAAAGACGAAATTTTTGATTAAAGGCATCTGCAATACTTGCCATGATTGTCATAAGAGTCTTTTGAATCTCTTCTAAGACTTCTTTTTTCTTTGCATCCTGACTTTCCGCCTTGATAAGCCCCAAATTACTGGTCAATTCATCGATGGTTCCCAACAATTGGATTCGGCTGTCTGTTTTGGAAACATTTTGCATACCCTTTAGGGTTGTCGTTCCTCTATCACCTTTTTTTGTAAAAATGTTTGTATATTCCATAACATTTACCCCTATATCTGAAATGGTCTGTGCTTTACCGCCCTGGCACTGTTAATACCGAGTTTTCTGCATTGACTTTCCTCTTCTTTCTCGCTGTAAAACACCGGCTTTTCCATTTTTATATTTCGCATCTGCAATGCCATCTCTGTCTTAAAAATCCCAATCCCCGAGCCTAAAACAGACTCATTTGCCGCAGCATATGCCAGTTCCTTTGCACTACCCTTATCCTTTTTTACTACTTCGTACAAGACACCTTCTTCTTCAATGCCCGCACAGATCTCCTTGAGTGCACTCTTACTTGCTTCTACCGCATAAATTAGTATAGACGGTCTATTAATTATCATCTTTTTCTCCTACATAAGACATTACAAGTCCGGTTGCCACCGCATTTCTGGGGCCCTCACTACTTCGTATATTTCCCCGTCCACAAACAATCTTATAGTTTGCAAACTCTTCCATAAGCATCTCAGGAATTTCAAAATCTCTCGCTGAGCCACCTACTAAAACAATATTGGGAATATTCCTTAAGTTGTGCTCCGGTGCGATTTCCTTTAAAGCACGAATAGCATTTGTCAAAAAAACTTTTCGCTTAGCCTCTCTTCTTACTTGAATGATTTTTTCCATGGGAATATCTTCCTCAATTTTTATCATTTCATTTGGCTCTAATAAGACTACAGAACCGAAATATCTAGGATCTATGGATTCTTCAAAAAAATGCATAGCACCGCTTTCTAAACGCATGTGAAAAAGACTCTCCACCTTTGCCAGGGGATACTTCTTAATTTCCTCGGCAGTGGTTCGATTATGCAGTCCCAACTCTGTTTGAATCAACATGGTAACTAACTCACCGGCTCCCGCCTTGTGGGTGGTTCTAACACTTCCATCCGCTGTCATAAGTGCTGCATCAGTAGAGCCTCCACCCATATCTAAAATTGCCAAAGGAAGTTTTGTTCCCGGTGTTGTCAAAGCTCCTAAACTCGCCATCACAGCCTCTATACCGGCTACTTTAACCGGGATAGACATCTGTCTGGTAAGTTCATTTGCTATTTTTTCCATAGGTAAATGCTGTGTTTTTACCATGGCGGCAATGCCTACCGCTTTTTCAAGACAGGTTTCCCCTGCCAAAGCTCCCGCGATTGGTACCGGTGCCAATGTATCCACACCCAGAATATCTGTAATCCTTATTTCTTGTCTATCTTCACCGGAGACATTACTCATCTCCTCTTTAATTCCGCTTAACATATGTCCTACATTAGTGCTTGGCTGACCGCTGATATCATAAACCACGCCCGCCTTTTCCAGGGTTTTCATAATAGCCTTGGCACCCTCATCAATATCCACCGTATAGGTTTCCTCCGGCAAATCCTGCTTTAACTCATCTTTACCCCGAATATAAATTTTCCCCGCCGGCAAGATATTTTCTCTTACATTTCCATGAGGAGTTCTTATCACAATAGCACTTCTCTTACCTATCAAACTTTTGGCAATCGGTGTTATAGTTCTTGTTTCCTCGGCATCCAGTCCCAATAGAGTTGCTATACCATAAGGATTTGATAACATCCGTATACTTTCCCCCGGCAATGCCACCTCAATCGCTGCAAGTTTACCGCTTGGAACTTCTCCGATATTTTTTACCTCGTCGACAATAGGAATATCAAAATCCAGTCTGTTTTTTACCAAAACAGCCTCGTCCGCTTGTAAAATCAATCCGACAATCAAAATTTCCTTTGCAGCTCTGTTTAATATACGGGCAATCTCCTCATAACTATAGGTATTTCTAGCCACAAGAATATAAGGCCGGTCTTTTTGCGCAAAAGAAAGATTTTCCATAGGGAGTAAAGTTCCCACCGCCTGTCCTGCGCCTGCCGGAGTCGCCGGATTGTGACCAATCATGGATGAATCTGTAATCACTGTCTCTGTGATTGTCTCCATGGCTGTATCTCCGATGACCGGTGCCGCTTCATTAATACGGATCAAATCAATTTCTTTAAGTTCTATATGCAGTTTTTCAGAAAGCTCCAAAAGAGCCAAACGTACACCGACAACATTCTCCACAGTACCCTTAGTTCCGGTGGTAGGTCTTTGTAAACTACCAAGGAAAGTCAGTTTTCCCGTCTCATCCACCTTGCCCAGGCACACTTCTGTTGTAGAATTGCCAATGTCAATACCTGCAATTATTTTCAAAGAAGAATCCCTCTCTTTTCATAAATTTCTAATGCTTCCAACACTAATTTTGCACAATGAGGTGCATGGTATTTCTCCAAAAGCTCCTGTGCCATAAGCGCTAACTCTTCCTTTGTAGAACGGTTAGGTCGCAACTTATTATACATCATCAAAATCACATCATCCGGAACATCCACAAGTTCTGCCGCCCTCTCGAAATTGGATGCCATGGCAGGATTATCATTTTCTATACAAACCTCTCCCTGACGTGCCAGCATTTCTTTTGATATTTTAATATCATCTGCCGTCACATTTCCCTTTAAAACCTCATCCAGAGTTAAATCTGCTAATTTTTTTCCTGTTTTAGAAGCAATCTGCTCCTTTTCGTATTCGCCTAATGGGTATCTCATCTGTTTTCCTCCCATGCAATGATGCCTAAAGACGGCTCCAACTGCTCTGTCTCTTTAATATGCATTAACGCCGCTTTTACCTGATACTTAGCCCTTACGGTCGGGTCATTTTCCATCTCGATTGGAGGAACCTTTTCCCCTTTTGCATATTTTGCAGCATTTCTTCCGATTTTACGGTACATTTCCAAAGTAATTAAAGGCGCTTGTGGAAACAATTCTAAATTAGTAAGCGGATACAAGTCCTTTTGGTGAATTACCGCTGTTCCCTTTGATTGTAATCCTATTCCAATTCCGGAACCACTAATCTTCGCCGCTTCCAAGCCCATAAAACACACATCTGATGTTTTTAAAACCTTTACCACTCGAGGAATCATACCCTCTTCTTCAATTCCCGCTTTTATGTTGTTTAACACTTCCTGTAAATCCAACCCTGTAATAGTCTTTGTGATTTGCTTTTGAAAAGCAGCTCCCAGTCCAATTACCACTTCCTTAGGGTTACTTGTCTTTTCTGCCTTCTTATAACCTACATAGGAAGTTTTTTCTGTCAACCTGTCTCTTTTTACAGCTTGCTTAGAGATAGGATTGTCTTGTGCCTGCATATTTAATTGGGCAATTACCGCTTTTGTGATTTGCTCTATTAATTCTTGCTGATTCATCTGCATATCCCCCATCTCTATAATTCATCGGGATTAATAATGTGAGGAATAGATTTTATTTCCTCCCATCGTTTTCCGGATACTCGATAACCGGTTCCCGGTCCCATGTAATCATTTGGAGTATTAACCCCGCTCATTACTCCGAAATTTTCATCCAAAATTGCCGCTGTCTGCATATAATCGCCGATAACACGCTGTTTTAACATACTTAATATGCTCTCTGCCACATCTTTAAATCCTGTTTCTGCTAAGGCTTTTACTATATCTACACCGGTAATATTTCTTTTCATCATGTCTTCTGCCGACATTAAGTCTGCCACCACATCTCTTTTAGGTGTATCTTTGCTTCCGTGGGCATAAGTTGCCGCCTCTACCTGTTCATCGGTTACCTCAGTAAGCCCCAGATATTTAAAGACCGCCTGTACCGCACGTCCCGCTTTATTTCTGACAGCAATAACATCTTCCTCCTTTACCGGACGAAGGCCACCGTCAATCTGCATATCTCTTTGCAATACATTATAATCGTCAAAATCTTCCGCATCAAAGTTAGAACCCGCAAAAACATTGTCATAATTAGGCTCTGCCGCGTAACCGGAAAAAATGAAATCAGTTCCCGGTAAAAACTGCAACATAGTTCTTGCCGTTCTTCTCATATCTGAATGAGAAAAACTCTGATCGTTTGAAGATGCACACTCTAAGCCAAGTAAAGAGGCAACCAGATTCTCTCCCAAAACTTCACGAATACCGGACGGCACCGAAGAAGTAACTCCGATACAACTTACAGAACCGTTTTGAATCCCCTGTGCACCCGCACCCTTAGTCACATAAAGGCACTTGCACTCAAGATAAAGCATAGACTTTTTCTCTGCACATCCCATCAAAACCTCAGAACCCGAGCCGGAAGAAAAACGAACCTTTAAGCCTCTTGATGCATAGGCAGCATTTAAAAAAGCCTTAGAATAGGGAGTATCATCTCCACCGATAAAAACATCCTCTGTTCCATAGACGGATAAAGTCTCCGCATAGGTCGTTAAACCGCGAATCCCCAATTCCAACTCTACCGCCTCTTCTACCGCACACTGGGTAAGAACACCCCTTCTACCAACCTGCGAACCAATCAAAAGGGCCAGTGCATTAAAAGGTGCATAGCGGGCAACCGCGGTGGTTGTCTCTTCTTCCGAAAATCCTCTTAACGCCCCTTCTGCTGCATCTGCCGCAATCTGAATCGGATCATCTTTTAAATTGGTAATATGTGCCTGATTTCCCGGAACTCTCCTGGCACGCATTTTTTGCATACCCATCATCATCTCTACGACATTAAGTTCGTTGATAACTTCCACCATCTTTGCCGGTGTAATGCCGGAGATAATCTCTAAAATCTCTTTTCTGGAAACATGAATATCTACAATCTTTCTTGCAATCTCAAGCGAAGGAATGCTCATAGACGCCATGGTTCTGTCTTTTCTTATTACATAGTCTGCAATGAACTGGTCAATAAAATCAAAGTTTTCTCTCGCCACTCCATCAAGTTCTGTAACCACACCGTTTTCTACCTTTATAGATGGCTTCGGATCATAGGGGCTTTTCATAGCCACAAATCCCATTTCCGCCCATTCATCTATAAACCCGTCTTTATTTACCGGACGTCTGTCCAATGCCTCGATTCTTTTTGACCTTTTCATCTTCTCACCCTCTAAATGATTTATAGCTGTCCTTTCCCAAAGTTTGTCCTGGAAGGATATTTTTCCTGATACTTATACTTGTTATCATTATAGCATAACCACATAAATCGTCAAGTTTTTTCCCTTAAATACGGCAAAAAACCACAAGTTTTCCCCAGCTCTTTGAGAGTTGTCTGTTGTTTCTTGTGGTTTTTGTTTTCTCAACCACAAGGTCTTGTGGTTTTCATTTTTATTTTACTATTTTAATTTTCCGAAAAGTCAAAGCGCCCGTCTTGTTTTAATTTTTTCATGCTCTTTAAATAAAAGAATAACAAAAGCAACCCCGCAAATATCCATGCCATAGGACTTGCCAAACATATTCCTACATAGCTTTTTTGATGGGAGGCAAACACTGCCACAAGGACTCTTCCCACCAACTCTGCCACACCTGCCATCATTGGCATAAATCCATATCCCATGCCCTGCAGGCCATTTCTATAAATAAAAATAAAAAGCAATGGTATAAAGAAAAAGCCCACACATTTTAAATAAATATCCACATTACCTATGATTTTTTCCACATCTTGTGAAACAAAGAGTATAGTTAAATATTTCCCTACAAACATAATAGCAATTCCTGCCACTACAGAGTAAACCACCCCTATCAAAGTAGTTATACGAAATCCTCTTTTTATTCTGCCTATCTTTCCCGCACCCATATTCTGTGCACAAAAGGTCGCCATAGCCGTTCCCAAAGCTATCATAAATTGTACAGAAATCATCTCTATTTTATTAGCTGCGGTAAATGCCGCCACCACCATAGAACCTAAAGTATTTAATGCAGCCTGCACGATAATGGTTCCTATCGCTGTAATAGAAAACTGTAATGCCATAGGAATTCCTATAGCAATTTGCATCTTAGCTACATGCAAATCTATCTTCCAGTCTGATTTTTCTAAATGTAAAATTGGTACCCTTAGCATAATATATACAAGGCATAAAAGCCCCGATACCCCCTGGGAAATAACCGTTGCATAAGCAGCACCTGCAACTCCCATATGAAAAACAATAATCAAGAGCAAATCCAAAATAACATTTAAAAGTGCGGATAAAATCAAAAAGTACAAAGGCACCTTACTGTTTCCCAAAGCTCTTAAAATACTTGCCGCCATATTATAAAGAATTTGCGCAAATATTCCAACACAGATAATAATAATATAATCATAAGCGTCTTTATAAATATCTGCCGGCGTATTCATTATGGTAAGCAATGGTTTCATAAAAACGATACTGATTATAGTAATAATAAGACTGAAAACAATAGCTAAAATGCCTCCGGTTCCTACTGTTTTTCTGGTCCCTGCTACATCACCGGCACCAAAACGTTGTGCCGTTAAAACTGTAAATCCACTGGTTAGACCCACCAGAAAATAAACAATCAAAAAACTGATGGTTCCTGTAGATCCTACTGCTGCCAAAGCCTTAGTTCCTACAAATTTACCAACAATAATAGTATCAATCATATTATAAAGCATCTGAAATATATTACCGATAAATACCGGAAACGCAAAACTCAGAATAATCTTTGTGGGGCTCCCCACCGTCATATCCTTTCCCTTCACTTAAGCTTCCTCCCCTCCATCTTGCAAAAGACTATTATATACTTGGCGTTTTGATATTCCCCTATCTTTTGCCACCTTTTTCATAGCATCTTTTCCAAAAATATTTTGTCTTTCATAAAAATCCATATGTTCTTTTATACTAAGCTTTTCCCACTTTTTTTGTTCCTCTTCCTCTTGCAAACGAAAACTTTTCCCCTCCACTACCAAAACACACTCCCCTTTAGGAGTATTTTGTTTATAATGGCAAAGAGCCTCTTTAATTGTTGTCAAAAAAGCCGTTTCATGCTTCTTGGTAAGCTCCCTACATACCGTCAGTTTTCTGTCTCCCAAAACCGTCTGCAACTCTTCTAAAGTTTTTACAAGTCTATGAGGCGCTTCATATAATATAATAGTTCTGGTCTCCTTTTTTAGACTTTCTAAAATTTTTGTTTTCTCTTTCTTATCCTGAGGCAAAAAAGCTTCAAAAGCAAATCTTCTGGTAGCCAGCCCTGAAAGTGTCAATGCCGTAATACAAGCGACAGCTCCCGGTAAAGAGGTCACTGCCAGCCCTTCCTTATAACACATAGAAACCAACTCTTCTCCCGGATCGGAAATCCCCGGCGTACCTGCATCTGTAATCAATGCAATATCCATTCCCTGCTTCATTTTTTCTATTAAAATACGACCCTTTTCTATCTTATTGTATTCATGATAGCTGGTCATGGGTGTCTTTATATCAAAATGATTCAAAAGCTTTATACTGTTTCTTGTATCTTCCGCCGCAATCAAATCCACTTCTTTTAATATCCTCACCACCCGATAAGTAATATCTTCCAAATTCCCGATCGGTGTCGCACATAAATATAACATAAGTCTCCCTAACCTTTACTGATCCCGTAAATTTTATTAATATCCTCTGTATATACTCCCGGTTTTTCATAGACAATTAAAGGCTTTTCTATCCTCACTCTGGGACGCCCTCCATAAAGCGCCTCTATTAGTACCATATTAGGTTCCCTATCTACAAAAGCATGCACAAACTGCAAGCGTTTCGGCTCCAGCCTATAAGCACTTAAGACCCGAATAATTTCCGCCAGCCGAAAGGGTCTATGAACCATGTAAAATCTGCCATTGACTTTTAACACTGCCGCAGCCTCTCTTATTACATCCTCTAAGGAACACAAAATTTCATGTCGGGCTATTGCTATCGGCTCCTTGGGATTTTTTATTCCATGATGGTCTGTCATATAGGGCGGATTACAAGTAACCACAGAAAAGGAGCCTCTGCCAAAAATAGCAGAGGCCGATTTGATGTCCCCGGTCACAATTTCTACATCTTTTTCCAAGTGATTGTAGGCTACGCTTCTTCGCGCCATATCTGCCACTTCTTCTTGGATTTCTAATCCTGTAAAATGTTCTCCCTGAGTCTTTGCTTTTAAAAGCAAGGGTATCGCACCCGGTCCTGTTCCCATATCAAGCGCTCTTTCCCCTTGCTTTACTTTTGAAAACCAGGATAAAAGCACCGCATCTATTCCATAACAAAAATATTCGGGATTTTGAATGATATAGTATCCGTTTTGTAAATCATCCAATCTTTCGTTTTTCTTTATCATTTATCTTCCTTTATTACTTTTCTAGCTCTGCAAGAGCACTCAGTTCCTCCTGTGAAACTTTTACCTTCTTTTGTTTTGGTTTGAACTTTAACTCCTCCACCTTATACTCTCTAAGATCTTTCTCATCAGAGCCTATATCTACCAAAACCTTTACAAGTTGGCGAAGTACACTTACACTTTGCACACTTCCCTTAAGTCCATCTGGTGTCGTTACAAAATCTCCCTGCGCCGGCAATTTTTTATTTAGATACTCATAAGTATCCTGCTCATTTTTCAAACAACACATCAGTCTTCCGCATACACCTGATATCTTTGTCGGATTTAAAGATAGATTCTGCTCTTTTGCCATTTTAATGGAAACCGGTGCAAACTCCGAAAGATAGGTATGACAGCAAAGAGGTCTCCCGCAAATACCCATACCACCTAAAATTTTCGTTTCATCTCTGACACCTATTTGCCTAAGCTCAATTCGGGTTTTAAAAATGGCAGCCAAATCTTTGACCAGCTCCCTAAAATCAATTCTACCCTCTGCTGTAAAATAAAACAAAATTTTATTATTATCAAAGGTATACTCCACATCAATCAGCTTCATATCTAAATGATGGTGACGTATTTTCTTTTCACAAACTTCGAAAGCTTCTCTTTCCTTTTTTCTATTGCTCTCTTCCCTCTCTGTATCTACCTCTGTAGCCAGACGAATCACCTCTTTTAAAGGTGACACTACTGATTTTTCCGAGACTTCTCTTGGTGCAAGTACCACACTTCCGTATTCTACACCTCTGGCAGTCTCTACAATAACGTGGTCTCCCGCTTTTACATTTAAGTCTTTCGGGTTAAAATAATAAATTTTCCCCACATTACGGAATCGAATTCCTATTACCTTTACCATGCTTAATTCTCCTTGATTGTTAGGAATAGCAGTTCCATTGTTAATTCAAAATTAACATTTGCCCGCAAGCGGTTTTTTGCTTTTTCAACAGCCTCTATGATTCGCTCCAAACCTTCGTAGGAGCGTTTTTGTGCATCTTCCTTAACATAATTATACTCATTTTTAAATACTAAACCGTCAATTTCCCGTGTCGCTTTAAAAAGCAATACATCTCTATACCATAAAACAAATAAATCCAAGTAATCATTAATATTTTGTTTTTCATTGGAAAGTTCTTTAACCATAGCAACTACATCATAAAGCTCCATAGTCCTGATATTCTTTAACAATTTCATTGCCATTTTCGTCATATATTCAAAATCTTCCGAACCCGCAATCTGCCTTGCTTTTCCTATATTTCCCTTTGCAAAAGAAGCACTGACATCTGCCTGATAATCCGGAACGTGTAAAACTTCCATCAAATATTGTTTTACCAAATCATCGCTTAAGGCTCTTAACTGCAATCGTACACATCTTGATAGTATGGTTGGCAAAAGCCCGTCTGCATTGTCTGTAAGTAGAATCAAAATCCCGTATTCGGGCGGTTCTTCCATCGTTTTTAAAAGAGCGTTTTGTGCCTGTATGGTAAGTTTTTGTGCGTCATGAATGATATAAATCTTGTAAGGTCCCGTATAAGGTTTTATAGCAATATCGTTTACTACCTGACTTCTGATTTCATCTACACTGATTGTATTCGGCTTTTCATGCTGTACAAAAATAATATCCGGATGATTGTTGGATATAGCTTTTTTGCAGGATGAACAATTTAAACACGGATCTGTTCCTTCTTTTTCACATTGCAAGGTCATAGCAAATAATCTGGCTAGAAGTTTTTTGCCGGAACCTGTCTCTCCATCAAATATATAAGAATGAGAAACCTTTTTTAAGGATATAGCATTTTGCAAATGTTTGATAATATCCTCATGTCCTACCACTTCTTCAAATCCATACATAAAGTCACCCCCATTTTTCTTTAAAACTATGTCTTATGGATACTTTCGCTATTTTCAAATCCTTTTTGCTTTCCTAAGACATTACTTTATTATATCATAGAAGTTTTTAAATATCTCTATTTTCCTCAATAAATTTGTAGATTTGGCGGATACATTCGTCCAAATTTCCACTGTTTGAAAATCGCTTTTCAATCTTTGCTCGCCTTAATTTTTCTTCCGAAAAATCCTCACTATCTGCTAAAAAACGTCTGCAAAGTTCTGCATATTTAGGCTCTGCCTGCTCTCTTTCTCTCTTAAGCGCTCTCTCTAATCGAAGCCCATCTTCTACTTCTATATAAATTGGACAAATTTTTTCTTCTCCTAAATGTGCTTTCATCTGGTGATAAGATTCTAAAGTACCAATCCCCAAATAATCTTTATTATCCAAATCCAACTGACCGTCATCCGCCGTAAAATAAGTCCATATTCCGTGTATAGTATGATAATTTCTTTCTTCCAAAATCTTTCCTTTTTCCCTAAAAGAATTCAAAAGTTTCTCATCCACAAAATAATACTCCACACCGTCTTTTTCTGACTCTCTGATTGGTCTTGTTGTATAAAGCACAAGTTTACTTAAATGTAAATCGGCTTCTTTTAAAAGTGTACTATAAATATGATCTTTACCCGATGCGCTTTTTCCCATCAGGTAGAATATCTTTCCCATGTCCTTACCTCTCTTTTAAAACCAAAATATAGTCATTATTATAATCTTTAAGACCTTGTATGTCTAATCCCAGCTTTATTTTTTCTTCCACTTCTTTTATTAATCTTTCCGTAATCTTCTCCCCCGGTACTAAAAGAGGAATCCCCGGCGGATAAGCATAGATAAATTCCTGACTGATATAACCCGCTGATTGCCTTAAAGGGATTTTTTCTGCCTCATCCTCCATAGCATCCTCTATGGTTTTTACTGATAGAGGCTTTTCTTGCTCTATACTTATCTCTACTTTTTTCCTTTTTTCCATTGCCTTATCTATCTGTTTAAGTGCCTTGACGGCTCTTTTAAACCCTTCTTTATCATCACCTACACCGGTTAATAAAATCACATAATCTTTTGCCGCCATTTCCACCTGTATATGATAGTCTTTTAGCAAAATAGAAGATAAATCCGGACCACTAAAAGAAGTCTCTTTTAAAGAAAGCACCACCTTACTTTCATCATAATCGTAAATGTCACTCTCCCCTAATACTTCCCTTCCTACCAGTTTTATCTTTTTTAAATCTTTAAGCTCTTGCCGAAACCAATCCAGATTAAGATAATACTCCCCAAAAGATGCCTGTCCCCTATCCTCTATCCAGGATAGGCAGGCATCCATACTCGCCATAAGTAGATAGGAAGGACTGCTTGTCTGGTAAATGGACATAAAATACTGAATCTTATCTTTAGAAACCTTTTTACTTAAACTGTGAAGCAAGGCTGCCTGTGTCAGGGCAGGGAGTGTCTTATGTAAACTTTGAATCACCAGATCGGCACCCAAATTACAAGCGGAAACCGGCGCTTTTTTTGCTAAAGAAAAATGAGCCCCATGTGCTTCATCCACTATTAGTATTTTTTGATACTTTTTTGTAATCTCTCCAATCGCCTTTATATCCGATACTACTCCATCATAAGTGGGAGACGTTATCAAGACAGCACCTATTTCAGGGTTGCTTTTTAGGGCTTTCTCCACCTCTTTGGGATCAATCCCCCCATTTAGTCCATACCTTTTTTCCTCTTTTGGATAGATATAATGACTTTTTAGGCCTCTAAGATAAATCCCGTGATAGACTGCCTTATGGGCATTTCTCCCTATAAGGATACTTGCTCCCCTTGGCAAGGCGGCACTGATCGCCGCCAGCAATGCTGCCGTACTTCCATTTACCGAATAAAAACTTCTCTCCGTCCTAAAAATCTTAGCCGCCCTATCTTGAGCTTCTTTTAAAATCCCCTCCGCATGATGAAGATTGTCAAAACCGTCAATTTCTGTAATATCTATAGCAAAAGGATTTTCGCCTTTTAAGGGAAATACTCGCCTTTTGTGTCCCGGCATATGAAACGGATAATAATCTTTTTTACTGTATTCTTGCAATTTTTCATCTAATCTCATAGCTATACTCTTTCTACTACATAAAAAGAAGTATCCCTCCATAACTTTTGTCATTTCACGATACTTCTTTTCATAATCACTTTTACCAACTACATTTTAAATCGATATCCTACACCCCATATAGTCTCTATATACTGCGGCTTTGAAGTATCAAACTCCACCTTTTCCCTGATTTTTTTAATATGAACTGTAACCGTTGCTATATCTCCTATAGACTCCATATCCCATATCTCTCTAAAAAGTTCTTCTTTTGTAAAAACCCTGTTTGGATTTTCTGCCAAAAAAGTCAATAGTTCAAATTCCTTGCTGGTAAAATTTTTTTCCTCTTTATTAATCCAGACTCTTCTTGCCGACTTATCTATTTTGATGCCTCGAATTTCCACCACATCGTTTTTTTGTGCCCCACTTCCTATCAAACGCTCGTATCTTGCCAGATGTGCCTTTACTCTGGCAACAAGCTCGCTGGGACTAAAAGGCTTTGTCATATAATCGTCCGCACCCAAACCAAGTCCATGAATCTTGTCAATATCCTCTTTTTTGGCAGAAACCATGATAATCGGCGTGTTTTTCTCCTTACGAATTGCCTTACAAATCTCATATCCGTCAATTTCCGGAAGCATTAAATCCAATATAATTAAGTCTACTTCCTCATGTAAAGCCTTATCAAGACCTTCATCTCCTCTTCCTGCAATTTCTACCGAAAAACCGCTAAGCTCCAAATAATCTTTTTCCAGCTCTGCAATCGCCTCTTCATCCTCTATAATTAAAATTTTACTCATTTATCGGTACCTCCTGATATTTTCTAAGAACAAAACACATAGTCGTTCCCTCATGTTCTTTGCTGGTCGCCCACACCTTACCACCGTGATCCTCCAATACTTTTTTTACAATGGAAAGACCGATTCCACTTCCTCCTTTGGACGAATTTCTCGAAGTATCTGTCCTATAAAACCGGTCAAAAATATTAGTCAAATCCTTTGCTGCAATTCCTTTTCCGTTATCCTCAATTTCCACCTGGACAAAGTCCCCGACATCCTTAAGTCGTATCCAGATTTTACAAACTTTTTTACTGCTATCCCTATACTTAATGGAATTTCCTACAATATTATTAATAACACGTTTTATTTGCTCTGCATCGGCAATCACCTGAACAGGATCTTCTATTTCATTTTTATAAAGCAGCTCAACACCCTTTTCTTCCAAATCCATACCTATTTCTTCAATGCAGTCGTCAAAATATTCATTAATGGCAATTTTGTTGAACGTATAGGGAATTCTGTTAGTATCAATTTTAGAATAAAAGGTTAATTCATTAATCAGCCTGTCCATGTCATTGGCCTTATTATAGATGGTCTTTACATAGCGTTCCATCTTTTCCGGTGTATCTGCCACACCGTCCATAATGCCTTCTACATACCCTTTGATTGCCGTAATCGGTGTTTTCAAATCATGGGAAATATTACTGATCAGTTCTTTATTTTCCTTATCAAACTGCACTTTTTCCTCAGCAGATAACTTCAAGCGTTTTCTCATCTCTTCAAAGTCATTGCACAAATCACTGATTTCATCCACACCATTTACATCCAATTCAAAATCCAGATTTCCATCTTTTATACTATTGGTTGCCTTTTTTAGTTTATTTAGAGGGGCAATGACCCCATTGTAAATCCATACCGTAAGTCCAAGTAATGTGAATGCCAAAATAATAATCATTGCCACAATTAAATCTGTCACCATCTTTTGCAACTGGGGAATATACATCTTTGCATCAATGCCATACCACATGACCATGTTTTTTGTCTGTGTCCATCCAAAAATAAAAAGTGTAATACATGCTACAATCAAAGGAAGTAAAATTACTACAAAAAATGATACAAATATTTTTGTCTTTAATTTCATGATTATCCCTTCTTTCTATTAGGCTTTATTATAGCACAGCATATCCCTTTTATCCCTAAATTTTTTATAAACAAAGGCTCTAAGCCATGTTTCTGACCTAGAGCCTTTATTTTTATTATTTATCCTGTTTTCTCTTTGCTCTTACACTTAAAATCGTTGTAAATGCCGCTGCCAATACAAGAAGATAAAGTGTCATATTAGAACTGTCTCCTGTCTTTGGTACATTCTTTGACTTACTGTACTTTCCTTTCACAGGTGTCTTTGATTTGTTAGCTTTTGGTGTCTTTTCCTTTTTATTCGGCTTTTTAATTTCTGTCTTTGGCTTCTTATCAGGTTCTTTATCAGCTGTAAATACCCATTCACCAATGTAATGAACGTCTGCACCTTTTACTAGCTGTTTTTCATAATCCCAAGCCTTAAAAGTCCAAAGGCCTTTATTTACCTCATCTTTATAATCACTGGCATCAAAAATTCCCGGAACCGTCTCACTTCCGTCAAGGAGTAAATCCACCATAGCCGGAGTTCTGTCCACAATGGCTTTTGGTAAACTCTTATCCTTACTTCCACTCACAAATTCATGGGTTTGCTTGTATCTTGGATAAAGTGTGTGACTATTGGTAATCAAAAATCCTTCACTGATATTTCCGATAATTTTTGAACTATAGTCCTTTACTTCTGTTTCTTTTAAGCTGTAAACAATCTCTTTTCCGTCTTTATATTTATCCAGACCTTCGATTGTCTTTGTCCATCCTTCGTCTGCCGAAAGAATAATAGTTTCCTTTTCTTCTTCATTTGCATAAAGAATTACAGATACACTATTTGGTCTGATTTTATCAAAATCATCCCCATCTTCCCAAACCTTAGTAAGCTTTAAGGACACTTTCTCAGGTTCGTGGGTGTTACTTACATTATAACCGTCATAGCTGGTCTTATATCCTTCTACTGCCTCTTCTTTTACAGTATAGTTAATTACCTGACCATTTTCGTACTTTGGTGTCTCCTTAAATGTATATTTCCATTCCGTATCCTTACTTACCTCTACAGTCTCTACAAGAGTGTCCCCATTCATAAGAGATACCCTAATCATTTCCGGTCTTTTTCCATCCTGATTTTGATTGTCATTCCATGTTTTTTCTCCCGAAATCACAATCACTTCCGGTACGTAGCTGTTGGTTATTTTATAAGAATCCACTTTTGATGTGTAACCGTCCACACCTACGTTGACCTCTTTTACAGTATAAACAATCTGTTTTCCAGATTTAAATACAGGTAAATCCTTGAAACTGTTTTTCCAAAGACCGTTTCCGTCGTCTTTAATGGTAATGCTCTTATCAGTCTCCTGATCATCTGCCAATAAAACTACGGTGATTTCTGTTGGTCTCTTACCATCCTGATTGTCAGCATCATCCCATATTTTTTCTACTTCAATATCCACAAGTTTCGGTTTATGGCTATTGGTAATAGTCGTTCCCGAAATCGTCTTTGTGTATTCAGCACTGATAGCTTCTTCATCTACTGTATAAGCTGCTACTTTTCCATTTCTGTACTTTTGAACATTTTCAAAACTATAGCTCCACTCGTTTCCATTGCCATTTACCGGTTTTGAACCAACAATATCTTCACCGTCTTTTAAGTTTACAGTGATTTCTAAAGGTCTTAAGCCATCCTGATTATCAGCATCATCCCATACTTTCTTACCTTCTATGGTTATATATTCTACGACTCTTTTATTAGTAATCGTAGCACTTGCTTTTGTAGCGCTGTTTGCATCAAATGTAATTTCACTAATGACAGGAGCTTCATATTTATCTACCTTAGCCTCGCTCAGTGTGTAGGTAATCTCTTTGCCTGCATCATCTTTTTTCAGTAGATCTTTAAATGTATGTTTCCATTCTCCCTTTTCATTCTTACTGATACTTGCATTGATTGCCTTTCCGCTACTCGGTGTCAAGGTAATGCTTACCATAGCAGGACGTAGACCTTCTGTATTGTCAGAATCATCCCATACTTTTGTTACTTCCAAATCAAACTTATTGATTTTCGCATTAGTTACTTTAAAAGTTTCCCCTGCTTTTCCTGCCTCTTTAGCTGCCAACTGATTTTTTGCCACAATTGCCTTTGGAGCTATTTCTGTTCTAAAACCATCCATAGCATCCTCGGTAACTGTATAGGTAATCGGCTCCAATCCGTTTGCACCCTGCTTGTAAACAGATTTATTTGTAAATTCTCCCTTCCATTGTTTGTCTTTTGTAACGGTCATACTATCTACTTCCTGACCGTTTGCAAACAAATGAATGGTAACATCTTTTTTATCTGTCTCTAAAGCATCTACCCATACCTTTTCTACAGGGATAGTAATGGTCTTTGACCATCCTGCATAAGTATTCATAATATAAGGATTAAGAATTGTAGTTACCGGAGCGGAATCTTTTACAAATTTAACCTCTCCAAAATTAAACAAGAATTCTTTTACTACATCCGCATTTTCGATGTTTTGTATATCATGATCATTATTTTTTGTAGGAGCCGCAGCCTCGTTACTGGATGGCACATTTAAATACCAACCTGTAAAATCAAATCCGTCTCTACTTGGAACCTGGTCAATCTTTGTCATTTGACCGGGAGTCGACCATGGCTCTTTTGAAGAATAAATAGTATATAACTGCTCTTTTTTGTCGTTATTTGTCTCAAACTTGGCAGGCTTATCATCAGTTCCGTTTGAGTGGTAAACCAACTTGGCTCTCTGACCCAAAACAACTTCCTTTTTATTCGGATCCAAAACATAATCCCATGCACCTAATCCTGTGTGATCATCATAGGCAGAAATCTTCTGACTTGCATCCTTTGATACATAGTGTAAAAATTTAGCATCTTCTTCTGTCGGCACATAGCTGCCATCTCCTTTTGCAACTACATATCCTATATATCTTTGTGCATCTTCAGCAAAGATTGTTTCATTTGGATTTGTGCTTGTCGCTGCCTTTGGAGACTCACTTACTGATACTTGTATCTTATTTGTTAATGCACCTGTCAAAATAATAGCTGACTGTCCGTCTAAAACACGAACATCTTTTCCGTCAAATTTTGCATTCGGAGTGATAATAACATCCTTATCTGCATAGATATTTTCTCCGCTTAATTCACCCTCACCTTTTGCATTTTTATAAATATGCGCATCTCCTGTATATCCGTCACCCTTTTTATTATTTCTTATAGTGGCATCATCGATTTTTAAATATCCGTCATTATAGATACCTCCAGCCATCTGGTAAGCGTTGTTTCCTGAAATTTCCGCCCCTCCTGTGATGGTTAAATGACCTAAATTATAGATACCTCCTGCAGTATTGGAGTATGTCTGTCCTGAGATTTTACCGCCCTCGATAGTGACATTGTTTTCTCCGGCACCTATATACATAGCTCCACCATAGCTATTATTTGCATAGGTGTATGCCGCTGTATTGATAATATTTGTATTTCTTAAGGTTAGATTTACATTCGCCTTTTCCCCGTTATATCTGGCAATAGCAATACCTGCTCCTGCTCTGTCTACCATGAAATTTTTAATTTCCGTATCTTCAATAACAGCTGTTACGCTAGAGTCGGAATAAAAAGAGATTGCTCCTCCGGTATTTGCCGTATATAGACCGCCGTTCCATCTGGCTCCGCTTCCCTCTAAAACAGATTTCTTTAGATTAAAGCTTCCTCCACCAGCAACCTGAATAAGACCTCCTGCTTCTCTTACTCTTGCATCAGGAGAGGTTTTCATAGTTGTTGATTCAATTGTCAAGTCAGAATTTTCAGAAGTAATCGCTCCCCCAGCAACACCAAATCCTACCCCTTTTTTGCTTGTGATTGTAAAATCAGAATTTTTGACAACACCTGTGGAATGTTCAAATTTAATTGCTCCTCCGGTATTAAAAGGTCCTACGATATCAAAGCTGGTCCCATAAATATTTACCTTACTATTCGTTGCTTCGATAGCTCCTCCCTGCAATCCGCCTAGTGTTTCCGCAGAAGCCAAATGGTTCCCTATAAACTTTGTAGTTTCTTTATCTGTGGTTGTCTCGTTATTAATATTAAGAGTAGAGTCCTCTAATTTAATAGCTCCTCCCTCTCCATTTGCTCCACCCTTACTTTCTGTAAGACCTGTTACATTATTTTCAAAGCTTCCGCCTTTTACATTAATAACGGTTTTTCCGGTTGCCAAAATAGCTCCACCGTGTCCTGTCGGTTGAAGATCTCCTTCTTTTTCCTGTTTGGGTGTAATTGCCTTAGTTTCATTATCTTGAAAACTTGTATTTTCCAAATGCAGGGTCGCTCCGTTTGCATAAATTGCCCCTCCGGAGTATCTTTGTTCATTCGCTCCTGTAGCAGGATTAATCTTTTTATCAAAAGTTTCCGTACTGCCATTTACTACAACAGCATCCTTAATAGTAATGATAGTTCCCTTATTAGCATCGATAATACGTCCCTTTTTATCTCCGTCTAAGGTAATACTTAAAAAAGACACCTTATTTCCCTGACTTACAACAAACATATTATCTACTGCTGCATTGGTTAATTTTAAACTCACCGCATTACTGGCTGCCTTAATTTCTTTTTCGCCATTAATGGTAAGTTCCTCACTTATATCAATATTTCCTGCAATATCAATTGTCTTTACATTTGTATCTGCAATTGCCGCTTTTAATTCCTCAAAACTGGAAACGCTAGCATCCGCCGCTTTTACCGTCTGAGGTGCAAAAAGCATTCCCGCAATTGCCATAGCCGATAGACAATATTTAAGCCTTCCCCATATCTTTTTCATACACATCTCCCTTTTATAAGTATTTTTTTAAATCATCCACCTTATCCAGCTTCTCCCACGGAAGATTTAAATCGTTTCTTCCAAAATGTCCATACGCTGCTGTCTGCTTATAAATAGGGCGACGAAGATCTAACATTTTAATAATTCCTGCCGGACGTAAATCAAAGTTTTCTCTGATAATTTCTACTAATCGATTATCAGAAAGTACTCCTGTTTTAAAAGTATCTACCATAATCGAAGTAGGATGTGCTACTCCGATAGCATAGGATAATTGAATCTCACATTTCTTTGCAAGACCTGCTGCAACTATATTTTTTGCTACATAGCGGGCTGCATAGGCTGCCGAACGGTCTACCTTTGTACAATCCTTTCCTGAAAAAGCTCCACCGCCATGGCGTGCATATCCACCATAGGTATCCACGATGATTTTTCTTCCTGTAAGACCACTGTCTCCGTGCGGTCCACCTATAACAAAACGACCTGTCGGATTAATAAAAAATTTAGTCTTTTCATCAATTAAATCTTTTGGCAAAATCTCATCAAACACATATTTTTTGATATCCTTATGAATCTGCTCCTGACTTACATCCTCGTCATGTTGCGTAGAAAGCACTACTGCATCCAAACGAAGAGGTCTTCCATTTTCATCATACTCCACAGTTACCTGAGTCTTTCCATCCGGTCTTAAATAAGAAAGAGTTTTATCTTTTCTTACCTTTGTAAGTTGAAGTGCTAATTTATGCGCCAAAGCAATCGGATAAGGCATATACTCGTCTGTCTCATCACTTGCATAACCAAACATCATACCCTGGTCTCCGGCACCGATAGCATCTATCTCCTCATCCGACATAGTATTTTCTTTTGCCTCTAAAGCTTTATCTACACCCATAGCGATATCTTTAGACTGCTCATCCAAAACCACCATGACTCCACAGGTATCGGCGTCAAATCCGTACTTTGCTCTGTCATATCCGATTTCTCTGACTGTATCTCTGACAATCTGCTGAATGTCTATGTAAGCATTTGTGGTAATTTCTCCCATTACCATAACAAGTCCTGTCGTTGTACAAGTTTCACACGCCACTCGACTCATAGGGTCTTTCTCAAGAAGCGCATCCAATATCGCATCTGAAATCTGATCACACATTTTATCCGGATGTCCCTCTGTCACTGATTCAGATGTAAACAATAATTTCTCCATTTTTTCCTCCTATATCTATGCATTACGACCGATACAAGGTCAATCTTCGGAAATTACGAAAGGTAGATTCCGAAATTATAAGCCCTTGCAAAAATTTTACAATAGCTTGCAAAAAAAGAGCTCCAAAAGTGGACCTCTCTATTTATGAAATCCCCTTATTGTTCGATTTCTCGCTCAGGTTGGCACCTTCCATTACCGGGGTTGCCGTGGTTTCTCAGATCCTTTGTATCTCCGCCACTCTGAATAAAGGTCGCAATATCTTCTTTATATATCTAAACTACCTTGTATTACTAGGCTTGTCAAGGAATTTAGCTGGTTTTTTTACAAAACAATCCCCTAATTACGGCAAGTGTATTTCCTAAAATAAAAAATAAACTTTTTAGAGCTTCTCTTCTACTCTCCTCTTCATCTTTTGCCTTTATAAAATAAATCATACCACTACCCTTTGCAAATATTG
>DATCYL010000160.1:0-8078 GCA_036570305.1 Lachnospiraceae bacterium | reverse complement strand
CCATGGAGAAAAAATAGATATTATTAATTGGAATGAAAATCCTGCTTTATTAATTGAAAATGCCCTAAGTCCGGCAAAAGTAATTTATGTTTTGGCAGATCCTGATGAAAAGACAGCATCGGTTGTAGTTCCGGATTATCAATTGTCTTTGGCAATCGGTAAAGAGGGACAAAATGCAAGATTGGCAGCAAGATTGACGGGATCTAAGATTGATATTAAGAGTGAAACCCAGGCAAGAGAAGCAGGGGATTTTGATAGTTATTATGAAGACTATGAAGCGGAAGACTACGATACTCAAAATGAGTATGAAGAGGACGTTTACCAGTCAGAAGAATATGAAACAGAAGAATAAAGAAAATAGTCAGGAAGTGATGATAGATTGAATACGATAAAAAAGACACCCTTAAGGAAATGCACAGGATGTGGGGAAATGAAACCTAAGAAAGATTTAATTCGTGTTCTAAAGACACCGGAGGAAGATGTGATTTTAGATGTGACCGGAAAGAAAAATGGACGAGGTGCTTACCTTTGTTCTGATTTATCTTGTTTACAGCTGGCAAGAAAAAATAAAGGCTTGGAAAGATCACTAAAAACTGCAATTGCCTCTACCGTCTATGAAACCTTAGAAAAGGAGATTGTAAAAATTGAAAAATGATAAGGTCTTATCTATGGTCGGACTGGCAATGAGAGCCGGTAAAGTGTTAAGTGGAGAGTTTTCAGTGGAAAAAGGGATAAGAAGTCATCAGGCATATTTGGTGATTGTCTCCAATCAGGCATCGGAAAATACGAAAAAGAATTTTTCAGATATGTGTTCCTATTACAAAGTTCCTATTTTTTATTATGGAAGCAAAGAGGAACTTGGAATGGCAATCGGAAAACCTTTTCGTGCATCAATAGCACTTACAGATAGCGGATTTGCAAATGCGGTTATGAAACAGATAAATATGAGTAAGCTGTAAATGGAGGTAGTGGAATGGCAAAAGTCAGAGTACATGAATTAGCAAAAGAAGTAAATAAATCCAGTAAAGAAATTATGGAGTTTTTAAATACAAAAGGAATTGAAGCAAAGGCTGCGGTAAGTACAGTGGAAGATCATGCGGTGGAAATGGTAAGACAGGCTTTTGCAGGAGGGGCAAAGGAAGAAAACAAAGAACAGACTCCTAAAAAGAAAAATATCATTAGAGTTTTTCGGTCTCAAAATGCCAGTGGCAATTTACCCGAGCACCCTAAAAAGACAAAACCGATAGCTCCCAAAAAAGAAGAGCAAAAAAAAGTTGTGGAGTCGGTAAAAGAGGAAATAAAAACAGAAGTAAAGGTGGAAAATAAGATAGAGGAACAGACAAAAAGAGTGGAAGCAAAATCGGTTAGAGAAGAAGTAAAAGAAAGGCCTGCAAAAGAGGCAACTGAAAAGGTGGAAAACAAAGTGGTAAACAGTGACAGTCATCCTGCAAAAGAATCATCAAGACAGACCTCGGGTCAAGTAGTGCGAAATAACCGTGAAAATTACCAAGGAAATAGAAGTGGTGATGGAAATAGAAGTAGCTACCAGGGAAACAGAAACAATGACGGAAATAGAAGTGGCTACCAGGGAAACAGAAATAATGACGGAAACAGAAGTGGCTATCAGGGAAACAGAAACAATGATGGAAACAGAGGCGGTTATCAGGGAAACAGAAACAATGACGGAAACAGAAGCGGCTATCAGGGAAACAGAAACAACGACGGAAACAGAAGTGGCTACCAGGGAAACAGAAACAACGATGGAAACAGAAGTGGCTATCAGGGAAACAGAAACAATGATGGAAACAGAGGCGGTTATCAGGGAAACAGAAATAACGATGGAAACAGAGGCGGTTATCAGGGAAACAGAAATAATGACGGAAATAGTAACTTTAACCGTTCCGGTTTTGCGGGAGAAAGAAAGCCAAGACAGGAGATGAGTAATTCCCCACTTGGGGCTTCTGTAGAGCTGCAAAGCAGTAGAAAACAGTCAAGAGATTTTAGTAAAAAAGAAAAAGAACAACAGAAAAAAGAAAAGACCTATGGACAAGGAAATCGTCCAAATCAAGGAAATCGCCCGAATCAAGGAAAAAAACAGAATAGTTTCTTACCTAAAGCACTTCAAAAGCCTACTCCGAAACCGGTAGAGGAAAAGAAAGAAGTGGTAAAAGAAATCACACTTCCGGAGAAGATGACTATTAGAGAACTGGCAGATAAGATGAAGATGCAACCATCTGTAATTGTTAAAAAGCTGTTTATGGAAGGGATTATGGTTACTGTAAACCATGAGATTGATTTTGAAAAAGCACAGGAAATCGCACTGGAGTATGATATCATTGCAGAAGCGGAAGAAAAGGTAGATGTAATTGCTGAACTTTTAAAAGAGGATGAGGAGGCAGAAGATAGCTTGCAGATGCGCCCACCGGTTGTTTGTGTTATGGGGCATGTAGACCATGGTAAAACTTCTCTGTTGGATGCTATCAGGCAGACTCATGTAACAGATAAAGAGGCAGGTGGTATCACACAGCATATCGGTGCCTACATGGTAGAGTCTAATGGACAAAAAATCACATTCTTAGATACACCGGGACATGAGGCGTTCACTGCGATGCGAATGCGTGGAGCGAATGCAACAGATATTGCTATTCTTGTAGTAGCTGCCGATGACGGTGTGATGCCTCAGACCATTGAAGCAATTAATCATGCAAAAGCTGCTAACACAGAGATTATTGTAGCGATTAATAAGATTGATAAGCCAAGTGCAAATATAGACCGCGTAAAACAAGAGCTTACAGAATACGAATTAATTCCTGAAGATTGGGGAGGAAGCACTATTTTTGTTCCTGTATCAGCACATACCAAAGAAGGTATTGATACTCTTTTAGAAATGATTTTATTGACTTCAGAAATTATGGAGTTAAAAGCAAATCCTAAGAGAAAAGCAAGAGGTCTGGTAATTGAGGCTGAGCTTGACAAGGGAAAAGGTCCGGTTGCTACCATTTTGGTACAAAAAGGAACCTTGCGTGTGGGTGATAATATTGCCTGCGGAGCTTCTTCGGGTAAGGTAAGAGCCATGATGGATGATAAGGGAAGAAGAGTAAAAGAAGCCCTCCCATCCACACCGGTAGAAATTTTGGGATTAAATGATGTGCCGAATGCAGGTGAAATTTTGGTTGTAACAGAAAGTGATAAAGAGGCAAAGAATTTTGCAGCTACTTTTGTATCAGAGAATAAGAATAAACTTCTTGACGACACTAAGGCAAGGATGTCCTTGGATGATCTCTTTAGTCAGATTCAGGCAGGAAACTTAAAAGAGCTTCCATTGATTGTAAAGGCAGATGTACAGGGTTCTGTAGAAGCGGTAAAACAAAGTCTTGTGAAACTTTCTAATGAGGAAGTAGTAGTCAAAGTGATTCATGGCGGTGTTGGAGCAATCAATGAATCAGATGTAAGCTTAGCATCTGCATCTAATGCAATTATTATCGGATTTAATGTGCGTCCGGATGCTACAGCAAAGACAATTGCAGAACATGAGGGAGTGGATTTAAGACTTTACAAGGTAATTTACCAGGCTATTGAGGATGTAGAAGCAGCAATGAAAGGTATGCTTGATGCTGTCTATGAAGAGAAGGTCATTGGACATGCTGAGGTAAGGCAGATCTTTAAAGCATCCGGTATTGGAAATATTGCAGGTTCTTATATCACAGACGGTATTTTCCAAAAAGGTGCCACCGTACGTATTAGTCGTGAGGGAGAGCAAATTTTTGAGGGTCCTTTAGCATCTTTAAAACGATTTAAAGACGATGTAAAAGAAGTAAAGGCAGGATTTGAGTGTGGACTTGTCTTTGAAGGCTTTAATGATATTAAAGAGGAAGATAAGGTAGAGGCCTATATAATGGTAGAGGTTCCAAGATAGAGGGCTATACAGTATAGGAGTAATTCATGAGAAAAAACAGTATAAAAAACACAAGAATTAATGGAGAAGTGCAAAGAGAATTAAGTGCCATTTTAAGGAAAGGAATCAAAGATCCTCGCGTTTCTGTTATGACATCGGTAACGGCGGTGGAAGTAGCTCCTGATTTAAAGACATGTAGAGCATATGTCAGTGTCTTAGGTGATGAAAAGGCAAAAGAAGATTCTCTGGCAGGTTTAAAGAGTGCAGAAGGTTATATACGAAGAGAGCTGGCTAGGGGAATTAATCTTAGAAATACACCGAGTATTCAGTTTGTCTTAGACGAATCTATTGAATATGGAGTGAATATGTCTCGCATGATAGATGAAGTAAATAAGAATATCAGCAGGAATAACGAGGAAGAAAATGAATAGAATTTCAGATTTTATCAAAGAAGATGTAAAGACGATTGCTATTGCAGGCCATGTAAACCCGGACGGAGACTGTCTGGGTTCTACCATGGGGCTTTACCTTTATCTGAAAGAAAATTATCCAAACCTGTCTCTTAGTGTGTATTTAGAGAATGTAAGAGATGACTTTCGCTTTATTTCCGGAATTGATGAGATAAAAACTCGCAAGGAAGATGATTTTTCGGTAGATATGATTATTACCTGCGATGCAAGTAGTAAAGATAGAATAGGACTTTTGGCAGAGGTATATGATGATGTAAAATATACACTTTGTATTGACCATCACGTTAGTAATCCGGGAATAGCAAAAGTAAATCATATTTTGGCGGAGGCAAGCTCAGCCAGTGAGGTTGTTTTTGAACTTTTAGAAAGAGAAAAAATCTCAAAAAATGTAGCTGAAGCCTTATATCTGGGAATTGTCCATGATACAGGAGTTTTTCAATTTTCTTCAACGTCGAAAAAGACTATGGAGATTGCCGGTTTTTTAATGGATAAAGGAATTGACTTCACATCGATTATAGAAAAGACCTTTTATCAAAAGACCTATGTGCAAAATTTAATTCTGGGTCGTACTTTAATGGAGAGTATTCTGATATTGGACAAAAAGGTCATTGTGGGAGGAGTCCATAGACAGGAGATGGACTTTTATGAGATAGGACCTAAAGATTTGGACGGAATTGTCAACCAATTAAGAGTGACGAAGGGTGTGGAAGTGGCAATCTTTTTTTATCAGACAGCTTGTCATGAGTATAAAATCAGTATGAGGTCAGCAGGGACTGTCAATGTCAGCCAAATTGCACAAATTTTTGGAGGAGGAGGCCATGCCATGGCGGCAGGCTGTACCATGCAAGGAAATGTATACGATGTGATTAACAGTCTGACTCCCTATATAGAAGCACAATTGGAAAAGGCAATGGAGAAAAACGGTGATTAACGGTGTAATTAATGTTTATAAAGAAAAAGGTTTTACTTCCCATGATGTAGTGGCGAAGCTTCGGGGTATTCTAAAGCAAAAGAAAATAGGACATACGGGAACCTTAGACCCGGATGCAGTAGGTGTTTTGCCGGTCTGTTTAGGTAATGCAACAAAGCTTTGTGATATGCTTACCGATAAGGATAAAGAGTATCAGGCGGAGATTTTATTTGGTAAGGTGACAGATACGCAAGATATTTCAGGGAAAGTTATAGAAAATTCCGACAAAGAAATTACTTTAAAAGAAGTGAAATCTGCTTTGCAATCTTTCGTGGGAAAACAGATGCAGATTCCGCCCATGTATTCTGCCATAAAGGTGAATGGAAAGAAACTTTATGAACTGGCAAGACAGGGGGTAGAAGTAAAACGACAGGCGAGAGAAGTTACCTTTTATGAAATTGAACTTTTGGATTTTTCCTACCCAAAAGCCAGCATTCGTGTACGCTGTTCTAAAGGGACCTATATAAGAACCTTGTGTCATGATTTAGGGCAAAAATTGGGGTGTGGAGCCTGTATGTTTTCGTTGGTCAGGTTACAGGTGGAGAGATTTTCTATAAAAGAGGCTTATACCTTAGCTGAGATAGAAGAATTTGTGAAAAAGGAGAAGTTAAAAGAACTTCTTTGGCCTGTGGATACCATGTTTTTTAAATACCCGACAGTACAGGTGAAAAAAGAAATCGATTCTATGCTCTATAATGGAAATCGTTTGCCGGTAAAATTGTGCGTGGCGGATTTTTTGGATGAGCAAGTAGATAGGGATGTAAGGGTTTATGACTCTTCGGGGAATTTTCAGGGGATTTATCAATATAGGGCAAAAGAAAAAGCGCTATGCCCTCTGAAAATGTTTTTAGATATTCCTTCTAAGAGGTAATAGAAAGAAGACGAGGATGGGTAATGGAAATTTTTTCGGGGACAGAGGATATTTTAATTGACAAAAAAAGTGTAATTACTTTTGGGAAGTTTGACGGCTTACACAGAGGACATCAAAAACTAATTAGCTATGTCAGAAAAGTGGCAAATAGGGGCCTTTTATCTCTTGTTTTTTCTTTTACAGTTTCCCCGTTACAAGTCGTAAATAGCAAGCTTAGTAAACAAATTATCACCAATGAAGAGCGAAAGTGCGTTATGGAAAGCTTGGGCGTGGATTGTTTTGTGGAATATCCTTTTACAGAGCAAGTGATGAAGATGGAAGCGGAAGATTTCGTGGAAAAGATTCTTGTAAAAAAGCTTCATATTGCACATGCTGTAATAGGACCGGATTTTCTTTTCGGTTATCAAAGAAAAGGAGATGCGAAACTGTTAAAAAAATTGGGACAAAAATGGGGATTTGAAGTCGACGTGTTGGAAAAAGAAAGTCTCAAGGAAGGTGTCGTTAGTAGTACCCGCATCAGGCAAATGATAGAAGCCGGGGATATGAAAGGTGCACGGGAACTTTTGGGATATCCCTATTTTTTGAGAGGACAGATTGTTCACGGAAGACAGCTTGGAAGAACAATCGGTTTGCCAACTCTTAATCAGATACCGGCAAAAGAAAAATTGCTACCCCCAAAAGGTGTCTATGTAACTCTGACAAAGATTGGGAATACTTACTATAAGGGGATTAGCAATGTAGGAGAAAAGCCCACGGTAGATGGAGACTTTATGGGAATAGAAACCCATTTGTTTGATTTTTCTAAGGAAATTTACGGAGCTTATGCTGATGTGTTCTTCTTAACTTATTTAAGAGGTGAATTTAAGTTTGCCTCTCTTGAAGATTTAAAGGCTCAGATTGAAAAAGATAAGAAGAAAGCAACAGTTTATTTGCAAGACAATGATTTAAAAGAGTGCCTCGGGATTTTGAGTGCGAATCTATTCAAAAAGCCATAGAATTTTATTTACAAGAAATATAAGCTATGTTATACTTTCTAAGTATGAGTTAGCCCAGATTCAGAGATAGGAAACTCCAACCGTTTCTTAGTCTGTGGTGATAATTTACGCAAAATGCGAGAGATTTTTAAGGAGGAAAAACAATGATTTCAAAAGAGAAAAAACAGCAAATTATGGCTGAGTATGCAAGAACAGAGGGAGATACAGGTTCACCGGAAGTTCAGGTAGCAGTATTAACAGCAAGAATCCAGGAGCTTACAGAGCATTTGAAAGAGCACCACAAAGATCACCATTCAAGAAGAGGTCTTTTGAAAATGGTAGGACAAAGACGTGGATTACTTACATATCTTAAGAAAACAGATATCGAAAGATATCGTGCTTTGATTGAGAAATTAGGTCTCAGAAAGTAATTGTTTTGTGGGATGGGGCGTATATGTCCCATCCTATTTTCACATTAAAAGAGAAAATACAATGGAAATGCCGGTATCCGAGACCACTGAAAAGCACTTTTCTATGGCTTTAAAAGTGTTTTTCAGTTGTTTCGGAGCATTCTATTGTAAAAAGAAAGGGAAAAAGTATGTTTAAAAGTTATTCAATGGATTTGGCAGGCAGAAAACTCACGGTAGAAGTGGGGAGAGTAGCAAAGCAGGCAAACGGTGCAGCACTTATGCACTATGGGGATACTGTTGTTTTATCTACAGCGACAGCATCGGAAAAGCCAAGAGAGGGGATTGATTTCTTTCCTCTTAGTGTAGAGTACGAAGAAAAGATGTATGCGGTAGGGAAGATTCCGGGAGGCTTTAATAAAAGAGAGGGAAAAGCAAGCGAGCATGCCATCTTGACTTCTCGTGTTATTGATCGCCCTATGCGTCCTTTA
>DATCYL010000159.1:0-10081 GCA_036570305.1 Lachnospiraceae bacterium | reverse complement strand
AAGGGCATAGAGTTTTGTACAATCTCAGATACATCGGTAAGTGTCTTATTTTCACTGCTTGCACCGGATGCCGTTTTTATCAGGTTCTGAGATTGGTTAGGGCTTACGCTACTTTTACTCTCTGATGGCGCAAAACGATTTACGGCTACCATAGTTCCACCTGCCACACCACCAAACAAGATAGCACTTAGGACAAGAGCTCCCGCCTTTTTTACTATGGTCTTTCCTTTTTTGTTTCTTCTTTTCCCTGAGGCAGAAAAATGTACCTCATTTTTATAATCTCCATTATCATCAAATCTATAATTTTCATATCGGTTCATCAACAAATCCTCCTTGCTTATCTCTTTTATTTTTTTTGATAAACCAAGTATAGATTTGATATGTGTTCAATTTGTAGTAAGTTTGTGTTCAATTTTCGATAAAATTGTGTTTAATTTGTGTCCTCTACCTTTCCTTTTCTTGTGCCAAAATTTCAAAGACACCATCCTCTATCTTAAGAATACTCCTCCTATAAAAGCTTTTCATAGCTTCTATTAGCCATAAGGTATCCCGAACGCCTCCCATCTCGTACGGGGAATGCATAGCCAACTGTGCCGCTCCGATATCTACAGTAGGAATAGAAAATTTTTGCATAGCCAGATTTCCCAGGGTACTTCCGCCCGGCACATCTGAATGATTTACATAAATCTGCCAGGGAATTCCCTCCTCATCTAAGATTTGTTTTATAATTGCCTTGGAAATTCCATCACTGGTATATTTTTGATTGGCAGCTTCTTTAATTAAAATCCCTCCATTTACATAGGCATGGTTACTTATATCCGCTTTTTCCTTGTAATTTGGATGCAAAGCATGTCCATTATCTGCAGATAACATAAAACTATTGGACAATTTCTGATAGTATTCCTCTTCATCTTTTCCCAAAGCTTTGTGGATGCGCCTTAAGGTATGTTCACCAAAGTCAGACAAAGCTCCCTGTCCCGTAGAACTACCCACTTCTTCATTATCAAAAAACATAGCCACCGAAATACTTCTGTAAGGTTTTGATCCTAAAATCCCCTGTAGAGATGCATATAAACACTGCAAATCATCTATTTTAGGCGAGGAAAAAAACTGCTCCTCCTCTCCCCATAGAGTTGCTTTACTACGATTAACCAGATACAAATCAACCGATAAAACAGAATCTTTTTTCACGCCCAATTCCTTGGCGACCAAATCTTTGACATCACTATCTCTTCCGTCGGAAAAGATAGGCTGCATATCTCTTTGTATTTTATAGTCCTTTCCTCTATTAGCCTCCCTATCCATGTGGACTGCCAAATTTACAATAGAGAGCAAATCTCTATCAAAATAGACAAGACGACTCTCAATTTTATTGTCCGCTTTTAAGATGGCTCTTCCGGCTAAACTTAAAGGTCTGTCAAACCAGGGCGCACAAAGCATTCCTCCATACCCTTCCACATTTAGGGTCGTATATTTTTTTTCATGTCGAACTTCCGGATTTTCCTTAAGTTTAAAGGTCGGAGAATCTGTATGACTTGCCACAATCTGAAAACCCAAATAATCTTCCTCGGGGATTGAAAAGGCAATCATAGCCGACTGATTTCTTCTGACAAAGTAACTCCCACCTTTTTTAAGTTTCCAACTATCGGTCTCTTTTATCTCTGTAAATCCATTCTTTACAAGAATTTTTTTTGCCACTTCTATAACATGAAAAGGACTGGGACTTTTTTCTACAAATTGACAAAAATCCCTTGTATTTTGTTTAAACTCCTCTATTGAAAAATTCTTCATTGTCTTACCTCCGGGTCTATCTAAATTGTTTTATTCTATCAAGAGAGATTTTTAAATTAACATATGCAACTGATTAGCTACACATTCCATTTGGATGTCTGTATGTTCTCCCATAGGTTCTCCATCAATATGGACTTCTACAGGCTCTTCATAGTGCACCGCTATTTTTTGACAATCTCGTATGAGAAACTCTCTCCTTCCTACATGCTGTCCCTTGACCAGCTTAGCTAAAATATAAAACAACTTCCACCGCCTTACCTCATAACCTATACAAATGGAAATGTTCCCATCATGAACACTTGCCATAGGCGCCATAGGGATACCGCCTCCCTCGGTTTTTACATTCATGGCCGCCAAGAAAACACCTTTTTTTAAAAAAATCTCTTCTTCCTCATCAAACCTTACCGACACATTAATCATCTTAAGAGTGAGTAAAGTTTGAATCGTTTTCATAAGATAAACCGTATCCCCACGATTAAAAAAATTCAATATCTTCTTTAGCTTAGAGTCATGGACTTTTTTACAAATATAGGCATCCATACCTATCCCGCTACTAATACCGAAAATTTTGGAAGTTTGATCGCTAAAAGTCACCCTTCCTAAATCTATGGTCATATCCCCTTTAGAGGAAATCAGCAAATCAAAAGCCTCCCTGGTATCTCTTGGGATTCCCACCCCATGAATAAAATCATTTCCTGAACCAGTAGGAATAACGCCCAGATAAACCTTATCAAAAGATGTAATACCATTTAAAACCTCACTTATAGTTCCGTCACCGCCAACCACTACCAAGTGGATTTTTTCTTCCTCAAACTTGGATATATGCTGTGCCAATTTTGTAGCATGTCCCGCATACTCTGTTTTCCATGCCTTATAAGCAATTTCTCCATCCCTAAGCATTACCTGTATTTTATGCCATAAAAGCCTTGCATTTCCGCTTCCACTATACTCATTTACTATAAAATAGTACATATATTTTCTCCTTCTCACCATTTCATGAGATTGCTCCACATCCGTCATCTTATCTCTCATTATATTTTTATTCATCTTTTATTTTCTACAAGTCTTTTCATTTTATCATACCTCCCCTTAAATTCCCATAGAAAATCATGCTATCTTGTACAAAGCGACCGCTTCTTTCTTCATATTTCCATCACAATTGTAGAAATTGCTAATAAAATCTTTTATTTTTTATAAGGATTTTTCATTTTCTATGTGCTATAGTCTTTTTGTATATGTATAATTATAAGTAGGCAAATAATGATTTATGTTTTATTAAAGGAGATTACTATGCAAGAACTTGAAAATATTATTCTCGAAACTTTTAAAAAAGATATTGATAATTGTTCTTTAGAGGAAATTTATAACGCTCTTCTTTTGTTTACCAAACAAAAGCTTGAGAACAAAGGATATCAGGAAGGAAAAAAGAAAGTCTATTATATTTCCGCTGAATTTCTAATAGGAAAACTTTTATCCAATAATCTTATCAATCTTGGTCTTTATGATTCTGTTAATAGCTATCTTAAAGAGCATGGAACTTCTCTTGCTCAAATAGAGCAAATGGAGCCTGAACCTTCTTTGGGAAATGGTGGGCTTGGAAGACTTGCCGCCTGCTTTTTAGATTCTATTGCAAGTCTAGGATTAAGCGGGGAAGGAATCGGTCTAAACTATCACTTAGGTCTTTTTAAACAAGAGTTTGCAGACCATTTGCAAAAAGAAAGACCCAACCCCTGGATAGAAAAAAGAAGCTGGTTGACCAGACAGACCAATTCTTATCTGGTTCCCTTTTCCAACTTTTCTTTAAAGTCTACCCTTTATGATATTGATGTTTCCGGATATGACAACAAATCTATCAAGCTTCATCTCTTTGACTTTGATTTGGTAGATGACAATCTTGTGGAAGACGGAATCCATTTTAATAAAAGAGATATCCTTCATAATCTTACCCTCTTTTTATATCCTGATGACAGTGATGATGCCGGAAGAAAGCTTCGCATTTATCAACAATACTTTATGGTGAGTAACGGTGCTCAATTTATTTTGGAAGAAGCCTGTAAAAGAGGTTCTAACCTTCATGATCTCTATGATTATGTCACCATACAGATTAATGATACCCACCCAAGTTTGGTCATTCCGGAACTGATTCGTCTTCTTATGGAGAAAGGTATTGATTTTGAAGAAGCTTGCCAAATTGTAACCAAAGTTTGTGCTTACACCAACCACACCATTTTGGCGGAAGCTCTGGAAAAATGGCCTATTCATTATTTAGAGGAAGTAGTTCCCCACCTTTTACCAATCATCAGGGATTTAGACAGGCGCATGAAAGCCCTTTATCCCGACCCACGAGTGGCAATCATTGATGATAAAGATTTCGTACATATGGCACACATGGATATTCATTATGGATACTCTATTAATGGTGTAGCAAAACTGCACACAGACATTTTAAAATCCAGTGAACTTTCCGCCTTTTATGACATTTACCCGGAGAAATTCAACAATAAAACAAACGGCATTACCTTCCGTCGTTGGTTATTACACTGTAATCATAATCTTTCTGACTTACTGACAGAAAGCATTGGTGACGATTACAAAAAGAATGCCATGGCTCTTGAAAAACTCCTTGATAAAAAAGAAGACAGTGATTTTCTTGACAAGCTTCTTGCTATCAAATTGGATGCCAAAAGAAAATGTGCGGACTTTATCAAAGAAAATACCGGTATTGGTCTTGATGAAAATAGTATTTTTGATATTCAGATTAAGCGACTACATGAATATAAACGTCAACAATTGAATGCACTTTATATTATTCATAAGTATTTTGAAATTAAAGCCGGTATCTTTCCAAAACAGCCAATTACTTTTATATTCGGTGCAAAAGCTGCTCCTGCTTACCGTATTGC
The DNA here is from genome assembly GCA_036570305.1 of Lachnospiraceae bacterium. Classification (GTDB taxonomy): domain Bacteria; phylum Bacillota; class Clostridia; order Lachnospirales; family Lachnospiraceae; genus JAQVHQ01. The sequence goes on along the minus strand of DATCYL010000159.1, from coordinate 5,387 downwards.
CAAAGATATTATTCACCTGATTCTCTGTTTACAGGAGCTCATTTTACAGGATGAAGAAGTTTCTCCCCACATAAAAGTAGTCATGGTGGAAAATTACAATGTAAGTGCTGCCGAAAAATTAATCCCGGCATGTGATATTTCTGAGCAGATTTCTTTGGCTTCCAAAGAGGCAAGCGGTACCGGAAATATGAAGTTTATGCTAAACGGAGCAGTTACCCTTGGTACTATGGACGGGGCTAATGTAGAAATCCATGATCTTGTCGGAGATGAAAATATTTATATTTTTGGTAGTGATAGTGACAGCGTTATTGCTCACTATGAAAATGCCGACTATTGTTCAAGGACTTTTTATGAGCAAGATGAAGAAATCAAACGTTGCCTGGACTTTATTATCAGCGACCAAATGACTTCCATAGGAAACAAAGAAAATCTTCTTCGCCTCTACAACGAAATTTTAAATAAAGACTGGTTTATGACCCTTTTAGATTTTAGAGATTATGTAAGGGTAAAAGATTCTGCATTTGCAGATTACTCAAATCGTAAAACCTGGGCACAAAAAATGCTTGTAAACATTGCAAAAGCAGGTTTCTTCTCTTCGGATAGAACCATCGCCCAATACAATAAAGATATCTGGCATTTAGACTAGAGAAAGGTAGTATCATGATTGAATTTAACAAAGCTCCTTTTTTAGGAAGTGAACTTGAATTTGTAAAAGAAGCAATGGAAAACCATAAATTGTGCGGGGACGGACCCTTTACCAAGAGATGTCACCAATGGTTTCAGAAACATCTTCCTGTAAATCACGCCCTTCTTACCACCTCTTGCACACACGCATTAGAAATGGCGGCTATACTCGCAAATATCAGCCCCGGTGATGAAGTAATTTTACCTTCTTATACTTTTGTCTCTACAGGAGACGCCTTTGTTCAAAGAGGTGCTAAGTTAGTATTTGTTGATATTCGTCCGGATACCATGAATATAGATGAAAACCTGATCGAAGCAGCTATTACTCCAAAGACTAAGGCTATTGTTCCCGTACACTATGCCGGAGTTTCCTGTGAAATGGACAAGATTCTTGCCATTGCTAAAGCCCACCACCTAAAGGTTATTGAGGATGCCGCACAGGGCTTTGATGCCACTTACAAGGGGCAGGCACTCGGTACTATAGGAGACTTTGGATGTTTTAGTTTCCACGAAACAAAGAATTTAAGCATGGGCGAAGGCGGTGCACTTCTTTTTCAGGATAGTAGTATTTTAGAAAAAGCGGAGATTTTACGAGAAAAGGGTACCAACCGCAGTAAGTTTTTCAGAGGACAAATTGACAAATACACTTGGGTAGATTATGGTTCTTCCTATCTCCCAAGCGATATCAACGCTGCTTATCTCTATGGACAATTAGAAAAGGCTGATGAAATTCAAGGACGGAGACGAGAAATTTTTTCTCGTTATCAAGACGGATTGGCAGACTTAGCAAAAAGCGAAAAACTTAGGCTACCGGTAATTCCTAAAGAATGTAAGGCAAATGCCCACATGTTTTATATCAAATTAAAGGATTTGGAAGAAAGAAGCAGGCTGATTTCTTTTTTAAAGGAAAGAGACATTTTAAGTGTATTCCACTACATACCTCTTCACATCTCTCCTGCCGGTCAAAAATATGGACGTTTTCATGGACAGGATTGTTTTACAAGTAAAGAAAGTGAACGTTTACTTCGCCTGCCTCTTCACTATCATTTAACGAACGAAGAGCAGGATAAAGTCATCACTTCTGTTTATGATTTTTTCAAAAAGCGATAAAATACAGCGATAGAGTATCCTTACGAGCTTTATCAGTTGAGTAAGGGGCTTGCCCTATAACCATATATACCAAAAGAGAACTGTTGCAAAATAGATGCATAATCTATTTTGCAACAGTTCCCTTTTTATTACAAATTTTTAAATTCCTAAAAGCCTTTTTGATATCCCTTATTTTAATTTTCTTCTTTTTCTTCTCTTAGATTTTCTTTTTCTTTTTATCTTAAATATAAGAGCAACAAAAAGTACCACAATAACCAAACACCAGATAGCAAGACCCATCAGATATAAAGGAGACCATTCTTTAGGAAACAAAGCTTTTATTTTTTGAAAAAACTTATTTAAAATACTCTTTTTATCCCCTGATGGCTTCTTTATTTTTTCCTCTGCCACCTCTTGCTCTTTGTTTTCTTTTTCTTTATCAATAATCTCTAACTGACTTCCACTTCCTACTTTATATCCTTCAAAAAGATAATCCACCTGATTCGCCATGGGATCAGAAAGTTTCAAATCACTTAAGCCTTTATTCACAGGCAAGACTACCAAACCCGTCAAATTTTTATCCTGACTTGCCATATCTACTTGCTGAAACTGGCCAAAACCATAGTCCATAAGGCTGATAGTATCTAAAAAAGCTTCTCCCCATCCGGTCTTCATCACCACAGAAATCAAAGTCCTTCCATTTCTGCTTGCTGCTGTAACCAAAGTCACTCCTGCCGCATCCGTATAACCTGTTTTCCCTCCGATAATTCCATCATAGCAAAACTGACTCCCTGAAAGTAACATTTCATGATGATTTTTATAAGTGCGTGCCCCCGGAGTCAAATTTGTCGGTGGAACTGTATAAACTTGTGTATTTATAATCTGGCGAAAAATATCATTTTTCAGTGCTTCCTGCATAATCAGACTTAAATCATAGGCTGTTGTATAATGATTTTCATCAGGCAACCCGTTTGCGTTATTAAAATGTGTTCCCTGGCAGCCAAGCGCTTGTGCCTTTGCATTCATCATATTGACAAATTCCGCTTCGCTCCCGCCTACATACTCTGCCACCTGCGTTGTCACATCATTCGCTGACTTTAAAAGAATCATATAAAGACACTGTTCCATAGTGAATTGCTCACCTAAAACCGGCAAAATATTAGAACTGCCACTGTAGGCATCTCTCATTCCTGTCTCTGTCATTGTCACTATATCTGTCAAACTTTTATTCTCAATTGCAAGCAAGGCTGACATAATCTTTGTGGTACTGGCGGGATACATCCTCTCGTGCATTGCCTGGTTATAGAGAACGATACCGGTATTTACATCTACCAAGACAGCCGTCTTTGATGTAAGGGGCGGTCCCTGAGGCCAATCTTTAATTACTTTCGTTTCAATGAGCGATCCTGTATCCTGTGTAGACACCGCTTGGTCTGCCGCCCTTACCTGCCCGGTGTTTACTAAAAGAGATAGTGTCAGCAAAAATACATTTACATACCTTATAATTTTACTTTTCTTCATTTATCTTCCCCTTATTTTCAAATCCTATCCCCTATCTACTTTCCATCTATTAAGCAAAGAACTTTTTTGTCTTTTACTTTCCTCCAACTTCTATTTTTTGCGAGTAATAATTTTAGCAAAAAGAGTAATAATCAAACACATAAATAACACTCCCACGGCTATGACAGTTCCGACATAAACCTTGTGAAGCCCTTCCTCATAAGCTGCCTTTTTTCGGTCTGCCTCTGCCTTTTTGGTCGAGTCTTCTTCCTTTTCTTCTATGGATGCATCTACCGGCACTACCTCTTTTTCTGCCACAGAAGAAGGATCTATAAAAGCATTCCAAGATGGAATTGTCACTGTTACTTCTCCCACCCCAAAATTCTCATAGTAATAAAACAACTTCACATGTTCATCAGTCGCCTTCTCCGCTCTGGTTGTCTCGCCTATACTTACATTAATAGGAAGAATACCCTTTCCCCCGCTGATGACTTCCATCCCCTGAGAAATATCCTGTACCATAAAATTTTGATATCCATAATCCAATAACTTTTTACTCTCTGCCTCTACATTGTCCGCTCCTACACCGCCAAGAAATGCCATGTAAGAAGCTTCCGCCCTCTGACAAAGACCCACAACCAAACTGTCTTCGCCTTCTACACTTGTCTGTTTGCCACCGACAAGTCCGTTATATGCGTTTTCACTGCCACTGATAAAGGATAAAGAATTTCTAAGTTCCCTTGGCTCGCCTGTCATATTCGTTGCCGGTATCGTATAAATCGGAGATACCAGAATATTCCTTAACTGTTCATTTGCATAAACCGCCTTACAAATATTTTTCAAATCCATAAGAGAGGTTTTCTGATTTTCTGCAAAAAGTCCTGTAGGATTTACAAAGTTAGTGTTGCTGCAACCAAGCGATTTGGCTCTCTCATTCATCATAAGAGCAAATTCTTCACTGCCTCCTGCAAGAGTAACTGCTACCTGATTTGCAACTTCGTTTGACGAAGATGTCATCAGGGCTGCCAAGCAATCGGCAACACTTAAGTTTTCTCCCGCCTGCAAAGGAATCCCCAAAACATTTTCTCCGTTAAGTTGTCCCTCTTCCATAGTAATCGTATCTGTCAGTGCCCTATTTTCTGCCAATAATAAAGCAGTCATATACTTAGTCAGTCCTGCCGGCGATAATTTTTTACTGCATTTTGACTCAAAAATAATCTGATCGCTGTCAATATTATAGAGCAAACCGGACTGGGCTTGAATTTCCGGAGCCTGCGGCCACTTGTTTTGCAATACCTGCTCTCCTGTTTGTTCCTGATTTGTCTGATTAACATTTCCATCTGTCGCAGTAGCGTGTATATGATAGCTATTAAATGACATCACTAAAGTAAAAACAGACAAAAATAATCCTATTTTTCTTTTCAACATTTCAAAACTCCACCAAAATTTATTTTCTTTTTTCTTTCAAATAATGTCTCTATTATATGCCATTTGTCTAAGTCAATCAAGATAAGTCTCACCTTACAAATCATATTTTGTTCTCTGATTTTTATATGCCAATTCCTGATTGTCTTTCCCTTTCACACTTACCTTTGAAAAGATATTATCCGTTTTTTCATCTAAGCTTTCCCGTGAATCTGCCAAAACATAGCACCTTGCCAGGTAAGGTCTTGTAAAAGTCTCTATCTTTTCTCCCTCCTTATAAAAGCTCCAACTTTCCTTAACAAAGTCCTGCAAAAAGGCTGATTTTAATCCTGTCATATCCATAATCACATCTTCTTGTCCCTGAAAATACAACACTGCCCCGTGCTTTTTAAAGAAAGGACTATGCTTTTTAATTTTTTCTTCCAAGTTAGGATTATCTTCCGCATAGTCTAACAAAATCTCTTCCAGAGATAAATCACTACAGTAAGAAATAAGTTCATGCTCGTAACCCAAAAATCGGGCAGCTACCTCACATACCTTAATCTTCTCACCCGGCTTCCAGAAAAATTGCATAGAAAGCTCCCCCTCTTTTTGCCCGGTAAAAGAAAGCACCTTACTTAAAATCTCTTTGGTCTCTTCATAAACCTGTCTTGTAAAACAAGAGGGATACACAGTTCTGCTATTGATAG
>DATCYL010000158.1:0-7668 GCA_036570305.1 Lachnospiraceae bacterium | reverse complement strand
CCTTCATAGTAAAGAAATCACCGTCTCCGTACATTCCAAGAGTCAGTTGCATTCTCTCCTCTGGAAGTTCTGTAATAGGAAGCTGTTTTGGCAAATAGATATTTCCCATTTCATATAGTCGAACTTCTTTATTTCTTCTGTTATAATTGGTAGCCAAAGATAATAAAATACCGTTTAAAGAAACTGTCCTCATGATCTTAAAGTCTTCACCCAATGGGTTGCTAATTTCAATAGCATTTCTAATAGGGCTGTCTTTTTCGATAAGAAGCTTATCATAAACTTTGGTACTCTCAAAAGAATAAGTCATTCCCTGAGAAAATCCGTGTGCTTCTACTACATCTCTGGCAATTTCTTCTATGCGCATTTTATAAGATAATTTACCCGCAGTTGCTTCCCCTCTTGGCAAGGTATCTGCAATATTATCATATCCATAAAATCTTGCCACTTCTTCTGCAAGATCGGCTGTTCTAAAAATATCATGGCGAAAAGTCGGCGCCACAATCTCATTAGTCTCCTCATCCAGGCACAACTCTACTTTTTCTAAATAAGAAAGCATCTCTTTTGCTGTAAGGTCCGTTCCCAACAAGCTATTGATTTTTTCCGGCTCAAAAGGTAATCGCACCGGCTCCTTTTTCTTACTATAAACATCGACCATGCCTCCGACTACTTCTCCTGCACCTAATTCTTCCATAAGCTGGCAAGCGCGGTCAATAGCGGCCTTGGCATTATTAGGATCCAATCCCTTTTCAAATTTTCCGGAAGCATCGGTACGAAGTCCTATTTTTTTAGAAGATAAACGAATATTGGTTCCGTCAAAGCAGGCTGCCTCAAATAAAACATTCTGTACATTATCGGTAATCATAGAGTTTTCGCCACCCATGATACCGGCGATGCCTATTGCCTTTTCTTCATCACAAATCATTAAGACAGACTCATCCATTTTCCTAATCTGTCCGTCTAAAGTCGTAAACTCTTCACCATCTTTTGCTCTTCTTACTACAATTTTATTTCCTGCAATGGAAGATAAGTCATAGGCATGCATAGGCTGTCCGTATTCCTCCATAACATAGTTTGTAATGTCTACCAGGTTATTAATAGGTCTGATACCATTAGCAACCAGGCATCTTTGCATCCACTTAGGAGAAGGTCCGATTTTTACATTTTTTACCAGACGAGCACAGTATCTTGAACATAAGTCCTCATCTTTTACTTCCACTTTTACATAATCATTCACATTCTCGGCATTTCCGATGGCATCTACCACGGGGGGGCGGAAGTCTTTATTGAAAGTTGCGGCTGCCTCTCTTGCAATTCCAATCACACTGTAACAATCCACTCGATTTGAAGTAATTTCGTACTCAAAAACCACATCATCCAAGCCTAATGCCTTAATAGCACTTTCTCCAACCTTAGCCTCTTCCGGGAAAATATAAATTCCATGCTCCGGTGCCTCCGGATACATTTCTTTACTGGAGCCAAGTTCTTCAATAGAGCACATCATCCCCTTGGACTCTACACCCCTTAATTTACCTGCCTTAATTTTAATTCCTCCGGGAGTTTTTTTGCCGTCATGTCCACCGGCAACGCGTCCCCCATCCAAAACCACAGGTACTTTATCCCCCTCAGCTACATTATTAGCGCCCGTAACAATCTGTACTATACCGCTTCCTACATTTACCTGACAAACAATCAGCTTATCTGCATCGGGATGCTTTTCGATTTTTTCAATCTGTCCGATTAGGATGTTTTCCAAATCTGCATCCAGACGTTCAAATCCCTCTACCTTTGTTCCCGACAAAGTCATTGCATCTGTATATTCCTGTGCCGTTACATCCAAATCAGGCACATACATCTTTAACCATGATAATGAAGTATTCATTCTCTAACCTCTCTAATTTTTATTTATTTTGGCCTAAAATTGTTTAAGAAATCGTATATCGTTTTCATACAAAAGTCTCATATCATCTATTTCATACTTAAGTAGAGCAATTCTTTCTAACCCAACACCAAAAGCAAAACCTGTATATTCTTCAGGATCAATTCCGCACATTTCCAAAACGTGGGGATGCACCATTCCACACCCTAAAATTTCAATCCAACCGGAACCTTTACAGAATCTACAGCCCTCTCCGCCACATTTAAAACAAGTTACATCCACTTCGGCACTCGGTTCTGTAAATGGAAAATGATGAGGTCTGAATTTAGTCTTTGTATTTTCTCCAAAAAGTTCTTTGGCAAACTGTGTCAAAGTTCCCTTTAAATCTGAAAAAGTAACATTTTTGTCTATAACCAGACCTTCAATTTGGTGAAAAGACGGAGAATGTGTTGCATCCACTTCATCTGAACGAAATACTCTTCCCGGAGACAAGATACGAATCGGCAAGTCTCCTTTTTCCATAATACGTGCCTGTACAGGAGAGGTCTGTGTACGCAAAACAATATCTTTATTAATATAAAAGGTATCCTGCTCGTCTTTTGCCGGATGATTTGCGGGGATATTTAACTTCTCAAAATTATATTCATCATATTCGATTTCAGGACCCTCAACCACTTCATAGCCCATACCGATAAAAATTCTCTCCACCTCTTCCAGGGCGATAGTATTTGGATGGCGATGACCTGTATGTTTTCTCTTGGCAGGAAGAGTAACATCAATGACTTCTTCTTTTAATTGTCTTTCTAACCTTTCATTTTCCAGACTCTTTTTAGTTTCTTCCAAAAAGCTTTCTATTTTTTCTCTTGCCTCATTTACCCACTGTCCAACTTTAGGTCTTTCTTCAGGAGCTACGTCTTTCATTCCTTTTAAAACAGCCGTAAGCTCTCCTTTCTTTCCCAAAAAAGCAACTTTTACTTCATTTAACTTATCCAGTTGGCTTGAATTTTTAATCTGCTCTACTGCACTTTGTACAATCTCTTCCACTTTGTTTTGTATACTGCTCATAAGCTCTTTCCTTTCTGTTTTACATTAGCAAGCAAGAAGCAGGTAAGATATTTCTTGAAATTTCTCCACTTCTTTGCAAGCACAAAAAAACTTCCTCCCTAAAAAGGGACGAAGTCTTAAAATCCGTGTTACCACCCAGCTTCCTATGTAAATTACATAAGCACTCATTATAGCTTAACGCGCTAAACGTCTTTACCTACTCTAATTTCAGTAAAGCGGCTCCGATGTGAAATTTAATGCCTTGCATAGCCCCGAGAAAATTTTCAGCCAAGGATTTTCTCTCTCTGATGGGATACAAGCACCTCTGTGCATCCTCTAAGCCTTTTTCTATCAATTAATACTAACATAGTTTTAAATTATGTCAAGATGGATTTTCTCTCCTTTTTTCTTCTTTTTTTGCTTCCTTCATTCTGGCTCTCGGAGCAAACCACTTTTTTTCTATCACCGCATTGACCTGTGCTCCCAATAAGAGCAGGTACATACAAAAATACATCCAAAGCATTACCAAAACTACAATCGTTAGAGAACCGTACATGACAGAAATTCCTTTCGACGAATCCACATAAAAGGAAAATCCGTAGGAAAACAAAAGCCAAGAAGCCGCTGCTAAGATCGCACCCGGAATTTGTCTTAAAAGATGCAATTTATTGGTGGGAATCAAGGTATACATAAAAGTAAAAAAGATAGATAACAATAAAAAGGTAATCACCATTCTTAAATTTAAAAACCACCTGCTTGCCTTAGCTAAAAATGGGGCATACTCCCAAAGTAAATCTTGAATCTTATTACCAAATACCAAAAAAACCAAAGTTGCAATAATCGTAAAAATAAAAAGCAGGGTATAAGCTATAGAACGCAATCTAAGCAAAAAATAGTTCTTCTCACTATCCTTGATTTCATAAATGACATTAAATCCACTGGTAATAGCATGAAATCCCTTGCCCGATGACCACAAGGCGATAATCGCCGTCAAAGGTAAAATGGCTACCGACCTTGAATACACCTCATGAATGATTCCATCTAAGAAAGAATGAAAGGCTTTAGGGGTCAGACCTAAAATTGCTTCAGAGACCATCTCGCGGCTTACCGGTGTCAGACGAACAGAGGTCATTAAAAGCAGGGTAAAGGGGATAAAAGATAAAATAATGAAGTAAGCTCCCGTTGCTGCATAAGCACCAATATGGTCTCTTGTGCAGTGCTCCACAAAAGCCACTATACTATTTTTTACAATTCGGCGAATCCTCTTCATCCGGTTACTCCCTAAAAAAACTATAACTTGTTTTTGTATAATATTTTTTCTCTTTGTCTACCAAAGGAGATTCAAAATTTTCTATATTGACAGCATTTGGAAAATACTGAGTTTCCAAACAAAAGCCATGTCTTTTATTATACTTTGCTTTATCTTTTCCCAAAATCTCCGTAATAAAATTTCCTGCATAAAATTGAACACCCGGCAAATCTGTGGAAACAGTCATACCGATTCCGCTATCACTACAAAAACATCTTGCAAACTCTTTAAAGCCCCCTGCCTTTTGATAATCGGAAATTACCATATTATGGTCATAGCCGCCGGCAATTATTAGCTGCTCTTCCTCATTATCAATTCTTTGTCCTATTTTTCTTTCCTCTCTAAAATCAAAAGCAGTCCCATCTACACTCTTTATCTCTCCGGTAGGAATCATATTTTCTGCCTTTATCGGAGTATAGGCATCACACTGCAATTGCAGGTTGTGATTTAAGATACTACCACTATTATGTCCTCCTAAATTAAAATAAGAATGGTTGGTCATATTTATCCAAGTAGCCTCTTGACTCTCACCTTCATAATGAATGGTCAAAGTATCTTCATCATCCCATTCATAAGTTACCTTTATTTTCATCTCTCCCGGAAACCCCTGATCCATATTAGGAGAATATAGAGCAAATGTAATTTTATCATCCTCAAAGGACACTAGTTCCCACATTCTTTTGTGGTAACCATTCAAACCGCTATGAAGGTTATTACTACCTTCATTTTGCTCTAATTGATAAGACTTTCCCAAAATAGAAATCTGTCCATTTTCTAAACGGTTTCCATTTCTTCCAATCGTAGCACCGAAATAGCATGGATTATCCTCATAACCGGATATATCATCATAGCCCAAAACCACATCAACCGCCCTGTTATTTCTATCAGAAACCACTACTGATACCAAACAGGCACCAAAGTCTGTTACTTCTATATAGTTTCCTTTTTTATTTGTCAAACGATACAAATAGGCAGTTTCTTTATTTTTACTTACACCAAATACTTTCTTCTCCATATTTTCTTCCTCCGAAGTTTTGTTTTCATAAATTAAGAGAGCCACTCTCATGACTCTCTAAAATTTGAACCCGGCATGCCGTTTCCTATATTTTGAGTCCTAGCGCAAGCTAGGTGGGTAATCGCAGCACATTTCTCAATCTTCCTCCTAAAAGAGGCCTGACATCAAATGAACAATATAGAAATCCCTTGAAAGTAAATGTAGGTTCAAAATAAAAGGAGCATCGAACATTCCAGGCAATATCTATTTCTTTGTCTTTATTATAATACTCTTTTACCTACTTAGCAAGTCTATTCCTTAGACTTCAATCTTATCCAAAATTCCTTTTAAATAGGCTATGACAATCCCATAATTGGTAATGGGAATATTTTTTTCTTTGGCAAGAGCTATCCTGTGTAATACCTGAGCACGGTTACACATACATGCGCCGCATTGAATAATCAACTGATACTTTTCTATATCTTTTGGAAACTCAAGTCCCGACACCACATCCACTGTCAGCTCTTCCCCCACTCTTTGCCTTAAAAGTCTTGGGATTTTTACTCGACCTATGTCTTCTGTCAAAGGAGCGTGGGTACAGGCTTCCGCGATTAGAATTTTTGAAGTCGAGCAAAGCTTTTCGATTTCTTTTACCCCCTCCACATAGGTTTTCACATCTCCCTTATATCCTGCAAAAAGAACTGAAAAAGAAGTAAGCAGGCTCTCCTTTGGCTTATGTTCATAGACAAAATCAAAAATCTGAGAGTCCGTAATAATCAGCTTAGGTGCTTCTTTTAATCCGGCTAATGCCGATGTCAGACCATCCTTAGTAGAGGATATAAAAATACACTTTCTATCTAAGAGTTCTCTCATCACCTGTACCTGCGGTAAGATCAAACGCCCTTTGGGTGCCTGTATATCTTGCGGCATTACCAATAAGACCAAATCATTTTCTTCTACCAAATCTCCCAGAATTGTTTTGGCCTCATAGTCACCAGGGGCTTTTTTTCTTAAAAGCTCAATAAAGTCTTCAATTCCCTCTCCACTTTTGGCACTTAAAGAAAAAACTTTTTCTTTTAATATTCTCTCTATATCAGACTTTGCCTGTGCAACTTCCTCCCGGTCAATCTTATTTAGCACTAAAAGATAAGGAATTTTATTTTTCAAAAAAACTTGTATCCATTCTTTCTCTTCTGACAAATCCCCCAGTTGGCACAATAAAATAGCCAGATCTGTTTTTTCTACCACCCTTAGGGTCTGCTTTATACGCTCTTCTCCAAGACTCCCTACATCATCAAATCCCGCCGTATCAATAAAAACACAGGGACCTAAGGCGGAAATCTCCATAGCTTTATAAACGGGGTCTGCCGTCGTTCCTGCCACATCCGATACGATAGCAAGCTTTTGTTTCGTTATAGCATTAAAAAGTGAGGATTTACCGGCGTTTCGCTTTCCAAATATCCCTATATGAAGGCGGTTGGCTCTGGGTGTCATATTCAAATTTTCTTTCATAAAAACTCCTGCTTAAAATCTAAAATCTCTCTGTCCTTCATGAATATTTTCAAGATAATCCTTGGCAATCGCCTTTACCTTGGGATTGGTAACCTTTTCAAGTTCCTCCCTAATCAAAACTTCGCCCAACTTCTTAGTTTCAGAACTTGCATAGTCTTCCAGATACTCTTTAAGTGTCATAAGAGCATTGGGCTGACAACAATTGGCAATCTGCCCTGATTTTACTAACTTCATAAAGCGATCCCCTGTTCGCCCCTCTCTATAACAGGCTGTACAAAAACTCGGAATATGCTTGCTTTTTAATAACCAGGCTACTACCTCATCCAGACTTCTTTGATCACTGACATCAAACTGTGCCGAACTTACTTCTTCCCTCTCTTTTTTTGCATAACCTCCCACAGAAGTTTTAGATCCCCCACTAATCTGTGATATGCCTAATTCCAAAGCTTTTTCTCGAGATTTTACCGACTCTCGAGTAGAGATAATCATTCCTGTATAAGGAACTGCCATACGAATAATAGCAATAATTTTGTGAAAAATATCATCACTGATGGCATTTGAAAAATCTTTGGTATCAATATCATCCGCCGGACAGACTCTGGGAACACTAATAGTATGCGGTCCTACACCATGTAAAGATTCTAAGTGTTCTGCATGCATCAATAATCCGACAAAATCATATCGGTAAGTATTTAGTCCAAATAAAACTCCTATACCTACATCATCAATTCCAGCTTCCATGGCTCTGTCCATAGCCTCAGTATGATAAGCATAATCATGCTTTGGACCTGTCGGGTGCAAAAGCTCGTATGTCGGCTTATGATAGGTTTCCTGAAACAAAATATAAGTTCCTATCTTTGCCTCTTTTAACCTTCTATAGTTTTCTATACTGGTTGCAGCGATATTTACATTCACTCTTCGAATGGCTCCATT
>DATCYL010000157.1:0-3123 GCA_036570305.1 Lachnospiraceae bacterium | reverse complement strand
GGGAAGTGTTTATGATAATTATGATCTCTTAGAGGCATATGACCATTATATTGTAGGGGAACAACTCATAAAGTGTAAACATGTTCTGGTAGCTTGCCCGGGAAGCCAAATTTCGGACATTCAGACTGTATATTCTCATGAGCAGGCACTTCGCCAATGTGCTCCTTATTTAAGCGAGCATGAACAGTGGAAAAAAATACAGGTGAATAATACAGCAGTGGCTGCCAAAATGGTGGCGGATTTGAAAGAAAAGTCTGTGGCGGCTATTTCAAGTGTTCATGCAGCTAAGCTTTACGGTCTTACGATTTTGGAAGAAAAGCCTTATTTTAGCGATTACAATTCGACCCGGTTCATTATCGTATCAGGTGAGAGAATATTTACTGCCGATGCAGGCAAGATTACGGTTTGCTTTGAGCTCCCTCATCAAAGCGGAAGTCTCTATAATATACTTTCGCACTTTATTTATAATGATTTGAATATGACTAAGATTGAGTCCAGACCTGTGTTTGAAAAAAGCTGGGAATATAGATTTTTTATAGACTTTGAGGGGAATTTAAAGGATGGTGCGGTAAAAAATGCTTTGAGAGGAATTGAGTCGGAAGCCAAAGGTTTTAGAGTTTTCGGGAATTATTAGAGTTAGCGGAAAGTGAGGAGATATATTTTGAGAGAAGTTACAGAGTGTATGGTCTATCATAATTTAGCAAAAGAAGAACTTTTGTCAGACATGCTTTATTTGATGAAAAAATTAAGGAAGGGAAGTTTAAAAGAGGAAAAGGGTAGGGAACTTTATTTTTCTTTGATTCACAGGCTGGTTGAGATGACATCCGATTACGGATTTTATGGGAATCTTTGGCATGCCTATCTGACTTTTCTTCTCTTAAATGATGAAAATGCATTTAGTTTGTCATGTGAAGTGGTGGGGCAGGTAGAGGGTAGTATTAATGCCTTAGCGAAAGAGGATTTTTCGATTTTCAGAGAATATTTTGACTTTGACTTTATAGATTTAGATTGTTTTTTTAATACAAAGGCAGGTAGAATTATTTCAAATTATCAGGGAAATAAGAGTAAGATTTTCAATGCAAGGATTCGCGACCGCATATGTGACTTAAGTAAGATATTGGCAGAGACTGCAAGTGATGAGGACTTTATGCAGGCGATGATTTCTTTTTATAAAGAAGTCGGTGTGGGAAAGTTGGGACTGCATAAGGCGTTTCGCATAGAAAAGGATGAAAAAAACAAGGCAAGCATCGTTCCGATTACAAACATAGCTCATGTCCATTTGGATGATTTGGTAGGTTATGAGATAGCTAAGAAAAAATTAATAGAAAATACGGAGGCTTTTGTAAATAAAAGAAAAGCAAATAACTGTCTCTTGTTTGGTGATGCAGGAACGGGGAAATCTTCCAGTATTAAGGCAATTTTAAATCAGTATTATTCACAGGGTTTGCGTGTGATTGAAGTCTATAAACATCAATTTCAGGATTTAAACCATGTGATTGGGCAGATAAAAAATAGAAATTATCGTTTTATTATTTATATGGATGATTTGTCTTTTGAAGAGTTTGAAGTAGAGTATAAGTATTTAAAGGCGGTGATCGAGGGTGGACTTGAGAAAAAACCGGAAAATGTTTTGATTTATGCGACCTCGAATCGCAGGCATTTGATTAAGGAGACTTTTGCCGATAAAGAGGGTAGAAGAGACCAACTCCATGCATCGGATACTGTGCAGGAAAAACTATCCTTGGGGGCTAGATTTGGAGTTACCATCTTTTTTTCATCTCCAAGTAAAAAGGAATTTCAGGAAATTGTAAAAGAACTTGCAAGGAAAAATAAAATAGACCTACCTCTGGAGGAACTTTATATGCAGGCAAATGCCTGGGAACTGTCCCACGGAGGATTATCCGGAAGAACAGCCCAGCAGTTTATCGACTATTTGTCAGGCAAGACAAGGTCTTAAGTTATTTTATTTTTGGCGGTTTTTCACGCAAATGTGCCAGAACAGAATAAGGGATTTTCAAATTCCCCATACCGATTCCTAAATCGATATGGGGTTTATTTGAGCCGTGAAAATCAGAACCTCCGCTAATCGCCAGTTGATAGCGCTTTGCCATTTGCTTCATAGCAGAGGTATCGGAAAAACGATTGGTAGAATAAATGGCCTCTATGCCGTCAATTCCTGATTTGGCAAGGGTTGCCACAAGATTTTCCAGTTTTTCAGAAGATAAGTTATAGCGGAGGGGATGGGCTAAAACAGCATATCCTCCGGCTTCATGAATAACAGAAATAGCTTGGTGAGGAGAGACTTTTTCTCTTGGTACAAAACAGGGGGCATTATCGCCCAGATATTTATCGAAGGCTTCCGTAATCGTTTTTACATAACCTTTCATTACTAGATATTTTCCAAGATGTGCCCGAGTAATAACCGCATCGGGAAAAGTTTCTTCTAGAATTTCCATAGAAAGAGGGATTTGATGTTCTCTTAGTTTGTCTATAATTTTATGATTTCTAAGCAGTCTGGAGTCTTGAAAGTTTTGAATATGCTCTTGAAAATGTGCATTGCCGGCATCAAAATCATAACCGAGAATGTGAATATCTTTATTCATATAATTGGTGGAGAATTCGATGCCTGTAACGAGTTCGATACCGAATGATTTTGCGGCGGAGTAAGCTTCCCGGATTCCGGCAACTGTGTCATGGTCGGTTAAGGCAATGGCAGACAGCTTCTTTTTTTTGGCATAAGCGATAAGCTCCAAAGGAGTAAGTGTTCCGTCAGAACATTTACTGTGGGTGTGTAAGTCAATATAAGTTTCCATAAAATACCTATCCAATCCCATTTTTGTCTTAAAGTAGAGATGGTTTCCTTTCTTGAAAATGAATGTCTATAATCAAAATATATAGAAGTTTTTTATATAAAATACAAATACAGTATAGCAAAGGATAGTAAAATGAGAAAAGTTCTTTTTAACTTTTCTTTAATTTTATTGGAATTTCAAGGGCAAAATGCTATGATATAGGGCAGGAAAAAATATTTTATGATAATTATGACATACTTAAAGGATAAATAATGAAAATAAAAAAGAAGATTTATGTGTCCATTCTTTTTTGGGGACTTTTTTTAAACCT
>DATCYL010000156.1:0-5074 GCA_036570305.1 Lachnospiraceae bacterium | reverse complement strand
CTAAAAAAAGAAAAGATTTGGGAGGTAAGTATGGACTATAAAACTATTTATCAATCATGGTTAGAGAACCCGTATTTTGATGAGAATACAAGAGCAGAATTAAAGGCAATAGAAGAGGATGAAAAAGAAATTAAAGAGCGTTTTTATGCAGACTTGGAGTTTGGAACCGCAGGGCTTAGGGGTGTTATCGGTGCGGGGACAAACCGCATGAATATCTATGTGGTCAGAAAAACAACGCAGGGATTGGCGAACTATATCTTATCGCAAGAAGGTCAGGATAAAGGTGTTGCAATTGCCTATGATTCCAGACGAATGTCACCGGAGTTTGCCATGGAGGCTGCTCTTTGTCTGGCTGCCAATGGAATCAAAGCTTATCTTTTTGAGTCTTTGCGTCCTACGCCGGAGTTATCGTATGCAGTGAGAAAATTAGGCTGTATTGCCGGTATTAACATTACGGCAAGTCACAATCCTCCGGAATATAACGGCTATAAGGTATATTGGGCAGATGGAGCTCAGATTACACCACCTCATGATGGGGGGATTATGGCTCAAGTAAAAAAGGTGACTGATTATACACAAGTAAAAACTATGGAGGAGTCTAAGGCAAAAGAAAGCGGACTTTTAACTATCATAGGTAAAGAAATTGATGACAGTTATATGGAAGAACTAAAAAGCCAGGTGTTACATCCAGAGGCCATTAAAAAAATGGCAAAAGAATTAAAGATTGTATATACACCTTTGCATGGAACGGGAAATATTCCTGCCAGAAGGGTACTTGCAGAATTAGGTTTTGAAAATGTGTATGTGGTAAAAGAGCAAGAGTTACCGGACGGGGAGTTTCCTACGGTTTCTTACCCAAATCCGGAAGCGGAAGAGGCTTTTGATTTGGGGCTAAAACTTGCAAAAGAAGTGGATGCAGATTTGGTTCTGGCAACAGATCCTGATGCAGACCGTTTGGGTGTTTATGTAAAAGATTCTAAAACCGGGGAATATCATACACTGACCGGAAATATGTCCGGTTGTCTTTTGGCGGATTATGAAATAGGACAAAGAAAGGCATTATTTGGTTTGCCGGAAGATGGTGCTTTGATTAAAACGATAGTAACTACCAATATGGCAGACGCCATTGCTGACTATTATAAAGTTCGTTTAATTGAAGTCTTGACAGGATTTAAGTTTATTGGTCAGCAGATTCTTAGGTTTGAAGAAAAGGGAAAAGGAAGCTATTTGTTTGGCTTTGAAGAAAGTTACGGATGTTTAATCGGAACCCATGCAAGAGATAAGGATGCTATTGTGGCTACTATGGCTCTTTGTGAGGCTGCCGCCTTCTACAAGATGCAGGGAAAGACACTTTGGGATGCTATGCTGGATATGTATGAGCGCTATGGTTACTACAAAGATGATATTGAGTCTGTAACCTTAAAGGGGATTGAGGGATTAGAAAAAATCCAGGAAATCATGACTTATTTAAGGAATAATCCGCCGACAAAAATTGGCGATTATCAGGTAATAAAGACTAGGGATTATAAATTGGATAAGGTGGTAGATTGTAAGACTAAAGAAGAGAGTGTTACAGGACTTCCTGCTTCCAATGTATTGTATTATGACCTTTCCGAGGATGCCTGGTTATGTGTACGACCATCAGGAACAGAACCTAAAGTGAAATTTTATTATGGAATCAAAGGAAGTTCTTTTGAGGATGCCAATACCAAATCTGTAGAGCTTGGAAAAGAAGTAGTAAAAATGGTAGAGAAAATTTTAAAATAAGAAAAAGGAGTGCGAGAGCTCTTAAAAACAAGGGAAAAGCGGATTTTCCTTGACAAAATAAGGGCTTTCGTATATAAATAAGGTTAGAGTTTAGTAGACTTACGCATTATGCGGTCACAGAAAATGTGGTGTACTATTTAAAATTTAGGAGGAATATCATGAACAAAACAGAATTAGTGGCAGCTATCGCTAGCGAGAGCGGAATTTCTAAAAAGGATGCAGATGCAGCTTTAAAAGCATTTGTAGATGTTGTTTCTGATGAATTAAAAAAAGGTGAAAAGGTTCAGTTAGTTGGTTTTGGTACTTTTGAAGTATCTGAGAGAGCAGAAAGAACAGGAAGAAATCCACAGACAAAAGAGACAATCACAATTCCTGCATCAAGAGCACCTAAATTCAAAGCTGGAAAAGCATTGAAAGATCTTGTAAATGCAAAATAATTAAAAAACGGCAGATTCAGACTAATCGAGGGTTTGAAGCGTTAGTTAGAGTAGGAGGAACCTTTGCGTTCCTCTTTTTGTTATGGAAAGGAGCCCGGCACAGTTTTGATATAGTCTGTTTCTGTTTTTTATAGGGGTGTATAATAAAATGAGATTGGATAAGTATTTGAAAGTGTCACGTTTGATTAAGAGAAGAACAGTGGCAAATGAAGCATGCGATGCGGGAAGGGTTTTAGTAAATGAAAAGCCGGCAAAAGCTTCCGTTAATGTAAAAACAGGAGATAAAATAGAGATTTTATTTGGTACAAAGTCGGTAAAAGTAGAAGTGATAGATGTGCAGGAGACGGTAAAAAAAGAAGCTGCACAGGATTTGTATCGCTATATTTAAGTAGTAAAACAAAAGAAAACTTGTGTGGCAAGTCTCTATAAAAGGGGAGCTTGTCACCGCTAGGAGTGTGTATGAGAAAAAGTGGGATTTTGCTACATATCAGTAGCCTACCATCCAAGTATGGAATTGGGAATTTCGGAAAAAATGCTTATGATTTTGTGGATAAATTAAAGGAGGCGGGGCAGAAATGCTGGCAGATTTTGCCCTTAGGCCCTACCAGTTATGGGGACTCTCCTTACCAATCTTTTTCCACTTTTGCGGGAAACCCTTATTTTATTGATTTGGAAGAATTGATAGAAGAAGGACTTTTAAGTAAAAAAGAATGTGACGATTTTTTCTGGGGAGAGGATGAAGAAAAAGTAGATTATGAAGCTCTTTATAAAGGACGCTTTCAGCTTTTATATAAGGCGTATGAGCGGGCAAAAGTATACGAAAATGATGCTTTTACGACTTTTGTTTATGAACAGTCTTCATGGTTGGAAGATTATGCGCTTTTTATGGCATTGAAAGATTTTTTTGAAGGGAAAAGCTGGAATGAATGGCCGCAAGACATAAAGTTTCGTTATGGTTATGCCCTTGACTACTATAGAGAAAAATTATATTTTTCTGTAGAATTTTATAAATACCTTCAATTTTTATTTGCCAATCAATGGAAGCGTTTAAAATCTTATGCCAATCGACAGGGCATAGAAATTATTGGGGATATTCCTATTTATGTGGCATTGGATAGTGCGGATACATGGGCGCAGCCGGAGCTTTTTCAATTGGATGAAGATCGCTTGCCAAAAGCTGTTGCGGGATGCCCTCCGGATGGCTTTTCGGCAGATGGGCAACTTTGGGGGAATCCTCTTTACCGCTGGGATTACCATGCAAATACAGGTTATGAGTGGTGGGTAAGGCGTATTCGACACTGTTTTTCCCTTTATGATGTGGTAAGAATTGATCATTTTAGAGGATTTGATGAATATTATTCTATACCTTACGGGGACAAAACTGCGGCAAATGGACACTGGGAAAAGGGTCCCGGCATTGCACTTTTTGATACGATAAAATGGCATCTGGGGCAAAAAACCATCATTGCAGAAGATTTGGGCTACGTAACAGATTCGGTAAGGGAGCTGGTAAGGATGAGTGGTTTTCCGGGAATGAAGGTTTTAGAATTTGCTTTTGATTCAAGAGATACCGGAAGTGCCAATGACTATCTGCCCCATAATTATACAAAAAACAGTGTAGTTTATACGGGGACTCATGATAATGAAACCCTAATGGGATGGTTATCGGATATTACCAAAGAAGAAAAGACCCTTTTGGCAGACTATATGGATTGTAAGGACGGTTCGGATAAAGATTTGTGTAAGAGAGTGATTCGGTCTGCAATGCAAAGTGTATCGGATGTTTGCATAATTCCGATGCAGGATTATTTAGGGTATGGAAAAGAGACACGTATGAATACTCCTTCAACACTGGGACAAAACTGGAAGTGGAGATTAAAAGAAGGGGAATTTGATAAAAAAGTTATTGAAGAGCTGGCACATATGTCAAAATTGTACGGGCGCTGATCTTGGTCTTGAAAAGATAGGTGAAATAGCGTAAAATAGAGAAAATATAAATTTTTGAAAGTGTGTGAATTTATGGCTAATCTTAATAGATCAAGAGTAAGAAGACAAAGATTGCAAAGGGTACAGAGGGTAAGAAGTTTATTAACCGTATTTTTTGTGCTTTTAGCTGTCTTATCTTTGGGTGTGGGAATGTTTGTTGCAGGTTTACGTCTAAAGAATACTATAGAGAAAAACAATCAGCTTCAAGTCAGCTTGAGTCAGCAAATTGAAGAAGAAAAGCAGAGAACAGAAGATATCAAAGCTATGAAAACTTATCTTCAAAGCGATGAGTACAAGGAAAAAGTCGCAAGGGAAAAAGCCGGGCTTGTAAAAGAAAATGAAATTTTATTTGAAGAGAAATAATAATTAAAAATTGTCATGTATGGATGGGGAATAAACGGTTAAGGTAATGTTTGTCTAAAATTCATACATGACATTTTTGCTTGCGAAAATAGGATAAAAATGAAAAATAAAATTAGAAAATTTATTGAAAAAGAAAATATGATAGAAGAAGGAGATAGAATTGTCCTTGCACTTTCGGGGGGAGCGGATTCGGTATATCTTTTTTTTCTATTCTTAGAGCTAAAAGAGGAATTAAAGTTCACATTTGCTTGTGCCCATCTTAATCATCAGATTAGGGGGGCGGATGCAGATGCGGATGAAAAGTTTGTAAAAGACTTGTGTGATTGTCATAATATTCCGATTTACTTATATAGAAAAGATGTAACAAGTTATGCTCAAAAGTATAGGTATACGATAGAAGAAGCGGGACGAAAGCTGCGGTATCAGGTTTTTGAGGAAACAAAAAAAGCTTTCGGAGGGAATAAAATTGCTTTGGCCCATCATTCTAACGATTTGGCGGAAACTTTGCTTTTTAATCTTGC
>DATCYL010000155.1:0-2462 GCA_036570305.1 Lachnospiraceae bacterium | reverse complement strand
TTGAGTGAGATAATATTTAATAAAATAAAGTATAATAAAAATTGCTGTTGACTATGTTTGTTTAGTCTTGAATATAAGCTAAAGTTCATAGGAAAATAAAAGATTTTACAAAGCTATGCAAAGATAAAATATAGGGTGTTTCACCACAGATATCAAGGCTAATAAATAGTCTGTGCAGGCAGAGAATATAAAAAACATATAAAGTCTAAATTTGTGAGAATAACTATTGAAGGAGAACATTACCATGGTATACGAAAGCATTTTAAGATATCCGGATAGAATTGTCTGGCAAACAGAAGATGGGGAGTTTAGCAAATCCGGGCAGGAGGGAAGTGTTAAAGAAGGAGATGTCCATATTGCTGTAGAGTTAGGAAAAGAGTCATTAGGGATTTTTGTGACAGCGGAAACTACACCCATAAAGTTAATACGGTTTCGGTGGAAGCTTCAAAAGCCTTTGCAGGGATTGGTTTTAGGAGATGCGTGGGAGCGTGGCTATGGAGATATGGCTTGGCAGACCCTATTACCTTATCGCGCAATGCCTTGGTATTTTTTTGTAAATAAGGACAGGGAAACAGCCGGGTATGGAGTAAAAGTGTGTCCCAAAGCGCTTTGTTTTTGGCAAATGGATCCTCAAGGGATTACATTATGGATGGATGTAAGAAATGGAGGAAGCGGAGTTGTTTTATCAGGCAGAACTTTGAAGGTAGCAGAAGTTGTATGTAAAGGTTTTGATGATATGACTGCCTTTGAAGCCGGCAGAGCTTTTTGCAGGCAACTTGTGGATTATGCAATATTTCCAAAGAAAGCGGTTTATGGTGCTAATAACTGGTATTATGCTTATGGACATAGTTCGGAGAAAGAAATTTTAGCTGATACGGACTATTTGATACAACTGACAAAAGACTTAGAGAATCGCCCTTATATGGTAATTGATGATTGCTGGCAAAGAGACCGTACGGATACCTACATAGGAGGTCCTTGGGTAAGTAATGAAAAGTTTCCTGATATGAAAACTCTCGCAGATAAAATTCGAACAAAAGGAGCCATTCCGGGTATTTGGATACGATTTTTGTTAGACAAAAGCAAGGAAATTCCAAGTGAAGCAAGGCTATCCCACAATGGAGCCTTAGATCCGTCACACCCTTATGTGAAAGAAAAAATCACAAAGGAAATCAGGCAAATTTGTGATTGGGGTTATCGCTTGATTAAACATGATTTTACCACTTTTGATATTTTTAATTGCTGGGGATTTGAAATGCGTCCTCTCATGACTAAGGATGGATGGCATTTTTATGACCGAAGCAAAACAACAGCGGAGATTGTAACAGATTTATACAGGACAATTTATGAAGCGACAAAATCGACAGAAACCCTTGTTTTAGGGTGTAATACCATAGGGCATTTGGGCGTCGGTCTGATGCATATGAATCGTACAGGCGACGATACCAGCGGAAAGCTTTGGGAGAGATCTTTTCGTTTGGGTGTGAACACCTTGGCATTTCGAATGATGCAGCATGGTATTTTTTACGATGTGGATGCAGATTGCTTGGGAGTTACAGAAAACATCCCATGGGAATATAATAAAAGATTTGGCAAACTCTTGGCTATAAGCGGGACTTCTTTGTTTGTTTCTGTAAAACCGGGAGCCTTAAAGCCTAAAGAAGAGGTGGAGCTTGCAGGTTTTATGGCACTTGGATCTAAGCAGGATAAAATTGCAGAGCCTTTAGATTGGCAGATGACCAATATGCCACAAGTGTGGAGGCGAGGCGAAAAAACATATAAATTTGACTGGTATATGCAAGAGGGGCTTCGTGTGCCGGATTATCATACCATTTACTGGGAAGATATGGATGCTGATTTATATTTTTGATAGTGTAAAGAAGCTTGGGAAGAAGAATATGGTTTTTCTTCCCAAGCTTGTAGAAAGAGTTATATGTGCATAGCCTAAAAAGTCTATAAGATAATGTTAAGACTTTTTTAATGGATATTTTTTCTAAAATAAAGTAGAATGGGACTGCAAAAACAGCCAAATTGTTGGAACTAATAAGTTAGCTTGCTATTACAGGAGTTTTACTTTATAATTATGAAAAATAGAAATTATATTTGTGATAGAGGGAATGGACAGATAGGAGATTAATATGAGGAAAACAAAACGAGCTTGGGATGCCCCTTTTTATAAGAGAATCCTAAGCTTTTTGCTTGCTTGTATGCTACTGCTTAGCCCGAACTATATAAGTGCTTGGGCAGCAGAGACTGGCAAAGAGCAGACTGGTGCGGTAGCTATAGATGGGGATGAGACGAGTGTTTTTAAATCCCAAGAACAAGGTGGGGAAGAAGTAAAAGAAGAAGTAAAAGAAACAGAAGATATGCCCGCACAGTATTTTGAGGGGACCAGCCAAGATATGCGTGTGTTGGTTGATGCTCCTTTAGGGGCTTTGCCCAAGAAAAGTAAAATGGAGCTT
>DATCYL010000154.1:0-8180 GCA_036570305.1 Lachnospiraceae bacterium | reverse complement strand
AATATCGAAATGATTAACATACTGTGTTTTATGATAGTGAATCTTTTCTCCTCTAAGAGCTTGAGTTAATGTGGTTTTTCCACTCTCACTTCTTCCTATTAATGCCAGTTTTTTCATTTTTATCCCTTATCAAGTCCTTGTTATCGGATATAGGGTGAATCCCAGCTTTTCTCCCAAATATTCAAGAATCGCCGTCACCGCAGCCTCCACTTCTGATACTGTCCCCGTAATAATTAAAGTTCCTGTAAATCGATCGACAAATCCAAGCTCTATACCAGATGCCTTCATAGCAATATCCGCCATAATAATCGTCGTCTCCGACGGGCATGCTGTCATAATTCCTATGGCAGATTTTGAATAGTCCACTGACGGATTTAAGCCCAGTTTTACATAAAGATCACTATCCGGATTAGCTATAATATGCGCCAGTGTAATCTGCTTTCCCGGAACCATCTCCTGGACAATCCTTTGTTTTCCATTGTTTGACAATTCTTCCAAAATATTCATTATCAACCTCCTATCTGGCAGATTAACTGTGTTTTTTGTTCTATTTCTTTTTTCATTTCTTCTAACACCTCTAACTTAGGCGGAACTATCTCTTCCATAAAATAGTCTCTTCCTAAACCTGCATATTTATCCTGCCCTAACCGATGGTAGGGAAGGAGATGTATCTTTTTTACACCCAAAAGAGAATCAGCAAAATTTGCGATATCAAGGATTTCTTCCAGATTGGCATTAAAGCCCGGTATCACAGGAACTCTAATCACCAAATTTGTCATCCCGCTTTCTGCTATTTTGACTGCATTGCGAAGGATAGTCTCATTATTTTGCCCGGTAAAGCGTTTATGTTTTTCGCTATCCATATGCTTGATATCCATAAGATAAGTATCCAAAAAAGGAAGCAGCATGGCAATATTTGTAAACGGAAGTCCTGCTGTACTCTCAATTGCTGTTGAAATCCCTCTCTCCTTGGCTGCCCTAAGCAAATCTCTTGCAAACTCCGGCTGGCAAAGACATTCTCCACCGGAAAGAGTAAGACCTCCGCCACTTCTTCTATAGTACGCTATATCTTGCATGACCTTTTGCATAACCTCTTCTACCGTCACATCTCTTCCTATCACCTTGTCCTTGCCGGCTACCTGCATAGTCTCAATTTCATAACTTTGCGACTCCGGATTACTACACCATAGACAACGAAAGACACATCCTTTTAAAAAAACAATCGTTCTGATTCCGGGACCGTCGTGAATAGAATATTTCTGTATGTCAAAAATCCTTCCTTTTGTCTTTAAATAATTCATTTCTACCCCTTTAACTTTAAAATCCCTGTTCTGTTCTCCTGATAATATCATCTTGTAAAGACTTCGATAAAGTGGTAAACAAAGCGGAATATCCCGCCACTCTGACCACCAAATGCTTATACTTCTCCGGATTTTTTTGCGCTTCCAGTAAAGTTTCTCTATCAACCACATTAAACTGCATATGACTGCCTTTTTGATCAAAGTAAGCACGAATCAAACTGATAAACTTTTCTAAACCTTCCTGACCGCTTAAAGCTGACGGATGGAACTTTTGATTAAACAAGGTACCGTTTGACGCAATCCCATGGTCTAATTTAGAAACAGAATTCGCTGCCGCTGTTGGTCCCTCTACATCCTTACCGGAACTTGGTGACACGCCGTCTGCAACAGGTGTATATGCCAATCTTCCGTCCGGTGTTGCTCCCGTTTGTGCTCCCAAAGGAACATTTGCAGATACCGGATAAAGTCCGGCCTGAAAGATTCCACCTCTAGGATTTTTATACTTCTCAAGTGGTCTTGTATAAGTATAAGCCGCATCTCTTGCCAGACTGTCTACTTCTTCACTATCATTTCCAAATTTAGGTATCTTTTCAATTTCTTCCAAAAGCCAGCCATAATCAGCATCTGCTTTCGACTTCGGTATAGTCTCCAAAATTTTACCAACAATTTCCGCTACTTGGTCTTTTTCTATAGAAAGTCCTGCCCTTTTAAGTTCCATAATTACTCTAAAGGTCGCCTCCTGCACTTCTTTTTCTCCCACAGACACGCTTGTATCATCTATGGCTTTACCATAATTTGACTCCAAAGCTTTTTTATATTCTGACAAAGTCAATTTTTTCTCATCAAAAACCAACCTTTTAATTGCATAGAGTGAATCTGCCACATTGGCAATTCCAAAGCCTTGCGGACCCGTAAAATTATAAACCGCTCCACCTTCCTGCACAGATTTTCCTCTTCCCATGCAATCTTCTATCATAGAAGATAAAAATGGCAATGGACACCTCTCTTTATGTGCCATGTCTATAGCATTATCCGCATTGACCAAAAGTTCAATTTGATAATTCATCTGCTCTTTATAGGCATCATAAAAATCCTCAAAACTTTCCATATTTTCTACACTTTTTGTCTTGGGACCAATCTGCACTCCTTGATCCATACCTGAAGAAAATACTAATTCCAAAGGTCTGCACATATTAAAGAAGGCCGCATCGTGCCACCCTTCTGTCTTACCTGCCTTCTGAGGCTCTACACATCCGATAATATTGTAATCCCTGGCATCCTCAAGCGTCAGACCTCTACTCATAAGGGATGGAATAATCACTTCATCATTATAGTAGGCCGGTAATCCCAAACCGGTTCTTGTAAGCTCTGCCGCCTTTAACAAAAACTCTTGTGGTGAACCGTTCCAAACTCGAACCGACAAAGACGGTTGAGGTAAAAAGACATGTTTTGAAGCTGTGATACACATAAAAGAAAGATCATTGGTAGCATCCTGCCCGTGGATATTTTGCCCACCCGCAATCAAATTCTGAAAAAGACTATAGCCCGCAAAGCCTTCTGCTGATGCCGCATCTCTACATTTATTTAAATCATTTAACTTGACCCAAATGCAATCTAAAAGTTCCTGAGCAAATTCTCTAGTAATTTCTCCTTTTTTCAAACTCTCCTCAAAATAAGGATACATATACTGATCAAAACGCCCCGGAGAAATTGAATGTCCGCTGGATTCCACTTGAAGCAACTGCTGTACAAACCAAAAACTCTGACAAGCCTCCCAGAAGTTTCTTGCGCCAAATTCCGGCACTCGGCGGCAATTTTCTATAATTTTCAAAAACTCTTCTTTTCTCTTCTGATTCAATTCCAAACTTGCCAGCTGTTTTGCCAATTTCACATAACGATTAGCATAAGTAATCGCTGCATCACAAGAAATAATCACCGCTTGCAAAAACCTGCTTTTACTTGCATAATCGGCATCGGAAGGTCTGCATTTTTCAAGATGATCCAGCGCTTCTTTTTTCACACCGTCAAATCCAATTTTTAAAATTTTATCATATTGAACAGTGACATGACCTACCCCATTGTAAAAATAATTTCCCGGCGTAAAAATATTATGCTCCATGGAAGTTAAAGCTTCTGCAGCCATGTATGCCGTTGCCAACTCACTTGTGGTTTTTCCTTTCCAATAAGCATCCGCCTCTTTTAATTTTTCCTTTGTTTCCTCTGAAATATAAAAAGGATCCGCACTCCTTGTCTCTACCGTATCAAACTCGCTCTCCAACCATTCATAAGAAAATTCCGGAAAAGTCTGACAACCGCGAGGTGCTATTGTAGAACTACCTACAATCAACTCCTCCTCCCTAATTACAATAGGAAGATTCTCAGCTATATGAGCAAACGCCTTTGCCCTTCTTATAATCATAGGCTCATTTTCCGTAGCCTTATAAGATTCAGTAAGTAAAACAGCTCTGGACGCCTCTATTTCCGGCATTTTTTCATAGAGTCTTTTTACCAGTCTCTTAATTCGTTCTGATTTTGGAAGTTCTTCCGTATAAAATACAGCCACTTTTCTTCCTCCTTTACCTGATAATGATAGTTTCTTTTTATTTACTATACCATTTTCCACTTGCAAGGTCAATAAAAAAGCTTGTTTTTATGTTGTTTTTACTACTGTTTGGATGTGGTTTTTTATGGTTTTTAAGTTATTTTTTGGTTTTAATTTTTATTTTTCTTGTTTTTTGTGGTTTTTATTGACTTTAGGCTCCCCCTCTTTTATCATAAGATTATATAGATTTTGTAAACTTTATCACATGGAAACATAAAAGGAGAAATAATGTTTTTAGACTTACATACACATACTATCGCAAGCGGTCATGGCAGCCTCGATACCATTGAAAGATTGGCCAAAACAGCCTCACAAAGAGGGATAAAGCTACTTGGCATCAGTGATCATGCTCCGGGTACTTTGGGCTCTGCCAAGCCTTCTTATTTTAAAAATTTAAGATACGCCCCTAAGGAACGACACCAAATTCACCTTTTATATGGCGTTGAGTTAAATATAAGCAAGGATGCACCCTATCTGGATTTGGATGAAGACACCTTATCCCACCTAGACTATGCCATTGCCAGTATGCATATTCAAAATTACAAGCCACAGAGTAAGGATGCAAATACCGCTCTATATATAGAGGTCATGAAAAATCCTTATGTCCGTATTATAGGACATTGTGATGATGTCAAATTCCCCGTAGATTATAGACAACTTACTTTAGCAGCTAAAGACTACAACGTCTTTTTAGAATTAAACGAATCTTCCCTCTCTCCTGATGGATATAGGGGCGATACCAGAGCAAATAATCTTCAGCTTTTATCCTATGCCAGAGAATTTAATCACCCCCTCCTTATCGCAAGCGATAGTCATGGTGCTTTGCGGGTCGGATCTTTTTCTAATGTTTTAAGACTTTTAGAGGAAGTTAATTTCCCCAAGCAACTGATTTTAAACAGCGATTTAGACCTCTTTTATCAGTATTGGAATAGATAGAATAGATAAAGCCAAACAGCCAAAAAGGAGCTGCCACATGTTAAAACATGTGGCAGCTCCTTTTTGTTTACTTATTTTGCATAATCTGTAACTCGACTTTCTCGGATTACATTTACTTTAATTTGACCCGGATATTCTAATTCCTGCTCAATTTGCTTTGATATATCTCTTGCAAGAAGTACCATCTCAGAATCATTTACAGAATCCGGAAATACCATAACTCTTACTTCTCGACCTGCCTGAATTGCAAACGATTTTTCTACTCCCTTAAAACCATTGGTAATATCTTCCAACTGTTTCAATCGGTTAGTGTAAGTTTCCAAAGTTTCTCTTCTAGCTCCCGGTCTTGCTGCCGAAATAGCATCTGCAGCCTGTACCAGACAAGCAATCAGTGACTCTGGCTCCACATCTCCATGATGGGACTCTACAGAATTAATAACAATCGCTGATTCCTTGTATTTTCTACACAAATCAACACCAATTTGAATATGAGACCCTTCCACTTCATGGTCTATAGATTTTCCTATATCATGCAATAAGCCTGCTCTCTTTGCCATTCTGATATCCACGCCCACTTCCGCTGCCAAAAGTCCCGATAATTGAGCAACTTCCATAGAATGCTTGAGAGCGTTTTGTCCATAACTGAAACGATAACGCATTCTTCCTAAAAGCTTTACCAATTCCGGATGAAGTCCATGTACACCAACTTCCATACATGCATTCTCACCCTCTTCTCTAATCAGAGTTTCGACTTCTCTTTGCGCCTTCTCGACCATCTCTTCAATTCTCGCAGGATGGATTCTTCCATCCACAATCAGTCTTTCCAGTGCAATTCTTGCTACTTCTCTTCGAATAGGATCAAAACCTGAAAGCACAACCGCTTCCGGAGTATCATCAATAATTAAGTCCACTCCCGTCAAAGTCTCTAAGGTACGGATATTACGTCCCTCCCTACCAATAATACGACCTTTCATTTCATCGTTTGGAAGTTGTACTACGGAAATGGTTGTCTCAGAAACATGATCAACCGCACATTTTTGTATTGCTGTTACCACATATTCTTTAGCCTTTTTATCCGCCTCTTCTTTAGCCTTTGTTTCCAATTCTTTGTAAAGCTTTGCCGTGTCATACTTTACATCATCTTCTACAGACCTAAGCAAGTATTCCTTTGCCTGCTCGGAGGTCAAACCGGAAATTCTTTCCAGTTCTTGTATTTCCTGATCATGTAGTTCTTCCACTCTTTTTTCTTTTCTTTTAATTTCTTTTTCTCTTGCTGTGTAGTCAGCGTCTCTCTTTTCCAGATTATTCGCTTTCTTTTCTACTGCTTCTTCTTTCGCTAATACGCGCTTTTCGTATTTTTGCAGTTCAGCTCTTCTTTCCTTAGTTTCTCTATCCAATTCGTGTTTAATACGAATGGATTCCTCTTTAACCTCCAGTTGAGCCTCTCTTTTCTTAGTTTCTGCTGTTTTAAGAGCATCATCTATGATGTTTCTGGCCTTATCCTCTGCAGTACCGATAGTTTCACTATCTTGTTTTACCTTTTTCGCTACCGCAATCTTACCCGAAACAGGAACCGCAATAAGCAGTGTAACCACTACCGCAACAACCGCAATAATAATAAATGTTGTCACAGGAGCACCTCCTTATTTAGTTTTCATTGTACAAATACAACAAGTTAATTCTATACTGTTTTGTGCGTTATGTCAAGTTCTCTTGTCGCAAAACGCTCCATATATCACTGCTTTGATAGCCTCTTCTTAGTAAATATGACACGAGTTTATTCAGCTCTTTTTGCTCCGGTTTTTCTTCTTTTCCCCACTTTTTTTTCAATAAAGTTGTGATTCCTTCACGTTCATCAAACTCTTCCACTTCCAAAAAAGCATTCTCAATAATTTCATCCTCAAGTCCTTTATTTGACAATTCAAATTTTAATCGTATTTTCCCTTTTCCGACTCCATGTATTCGAATATACTGGCAAGCATATCGAAAATCGTCCAAATATCCATAAGATTTTACATATTCTATAGCCGAAAAAACAGCCTCTTCAGAAAATTTGCTTCTTTGAAGGCTGTTTTTTAATTCGTATTCAGAACGATCCATGCGAGTCAAAATCTGTAGAGCCTTTCTCTTGGCTCTTTTGATTTCTTCCTCCATGATATCTCCTATCTATTCTTCACTGCTTTCCTCTGCCTGTAACTGATCTTCAAATCCCGGCATCTGATAATAAGCTCTTACCTGATTTTCCACTTCCTGCATCACATCCGGATTCTCTCGCAAATAAGTCTTGGCATTTTCTCTTCCCTGACCGATTTTCCCATCCTTATAAGCAAACCAAGCACCACTTTTTTGAATAATATTAATCTTCGTAGCTAAATCAAGAATATCACCTTCTTTAGAAATTCCCTTACCAAACATGATATCAAACTCAGCTTCTTTAAAAGGAGGAGCAATTTTGTTTTTTACTACTTTTACTTTTGTCCTATTTCCCAGAATTTCTCCATTTTGCTTAATAGCTTCTACCCTCCTTATATCCATACGAACAGAGGCATAGAACTTCAAAGCACGTCCTCCGGTTGTAGTCTCCGGATTTCCAAACATAACACCTATTTTTTCTCTAAGCTGATTAATAAAAATAACCACACAGTTAGACTTACTAATCACTGCAGTGAGCTTCCTCAGTCCCTGAGACATAAGGCGTGCCTGCAATCCCATGTGAGAATCTCCCATATCTCCATCGATTTCAGCCTTAGGCACTAATGCGGCAACAGAATCCACAATTACAATATCCAAAGCGCCGGAACGAACCATGGTTTCTGTAATTTCCAATGCCTGCTCACCATTATCAGGCTGTGATATATAAAGATTTTCAATATCAACACCTATATTTTGTGCATAGACAGGATCCAAGGCATGCTCCGCATCTATAAATCCTGCAATTCCTCCACGCTTTTGCACCTCTGCTACCATATGAAGTGCCACTGTTGTCTTACCACTGGATTCCGGTCCATAGATTTCTATGATTCTTCCTTTAGGAATTCCGCCTAATCCCAAAGCCACATCTAAACTTAAGGAACCTGTCGGGCTAGTTTCTACATTCATATTTCTTCCTGACTCACCCAGTTTCATTACAGAACCTTTACCGAACTGTTTTTCAATCTGTCCCAGGGCAACATCCAGAGCTTTTAATTTATCATCATTCATCATTCATCTTCTCCTCTTACGAACTAATGTTCGTTTCTTGATTTATCATAGTACATTTTCATCTATTTGTCAAATTATTTTTGGGAATTTTGAGCGAATTGCTCTTAAAGAATAAAATAGTACATTTACTATAGCATTTT
>DATCYL010000153.1:0-9263 GCA_036570305.1 Lachnospiraceae bacterium | reverse complement strand
CACGATACTTACTGTGGATGTAAAAGCAGATTTTTTAAGCCTTGATTTTTCAGAACAGGTCTTACTTCGGGCAGCTCTGGTCAGAAATTTTACTCAAATTAAAAGAGTGCATTATGTAAAAATGACAGTAAATAATGAGGAGCTTTTGGACTCTAAAGGGATTCCTGTCGGGCTTATGAAAAAAGATGATTTTGTAGAAAACTCAGGAAAAGAGATTAATAGTTATGTATATTCGGTTTTGCGTTTTTTCTACCCTTCGGTGGAAAAAGACCGTTTAATTTACCAAGAGAAAAAGGTGTATTATAGCAGCAATGTTCCTATAGAGCGAGTAGTGTTGGAGCAGGTCTTAAAGCAGTCATCGGATTCTCACATAATCAATCTGATTCCGGGTGATACTCAGATTATCAATGTAACAGTTGCAGATAATATCTGTTATATTAATCTGAGTAAAGAGTTTTTGAAAATTGAAAATGAAGAAGATGCAAGGCTTGCCTTATATTCTATTGTAAATTCCATATCGATAAATTGTTTTGTAGATTATGTGCAGTTTTCTGTGGAAGGAGATGCCAATGTAAGTTTGGCTGATAAAATTAGTCTAAGGCAGCTGTTTCAAGTGAATGAAAAATTAAATGAAGGAGGAGGAGATAATGAGTAAAAGGCCACTGTGCCTTTTGTTCCTTCTTCTTTGTCTTTGGATAGTGGGCAGTAGAGGTTTTCAAGGAGAGATTTTATCTAAGGAAACCTCCCTGCAAATCGAAAAAATTGAAAAGAAGAAAGAACTTGTAGTTATCAAAGGTCTTGTCTATAAAGGCGAGATTAAAAATCAAAAAAATCTTATCTATTTGAGAAATTCAATTCTGGAAATACAATCCCAAACATATCAATTAAAAAATGTAATTGTAGAGATTCCCGATAGCTCTTATTATTCTATAGGAATGGAAGTGATGGCTAAAGGAAATTTATACGAGATAAAATCCCCTACAAACCCGGGTGAGTTTCATCTGAAAAATTATTATAAGGTTTTTTCTATAGGATGTCGCATGAAGGCAAAGAAAATAGAAACTACCAATGCTAAGTATTCTTATTACGGAGAATTCTTAAGGAGAATACGGATTTATGCTTCTTACAATTTGAAAAAGATAGCTCCGAAAAAAGAGGCTGGACTGATAGAAGCTATGGTCTTAGGAACAAAAAGTGACTTGGAGGATACTACAAAAAGTCTGTTTCAGGTAACGGGAACACTTCATGTTTTAGTGATTTCCGGTTTGCACATTAGCTTATTGGGGTTGGGCTGTTATCATCTTTTGGAAAAATTAAAGTGGAACCAAACAAGTGCGGTAGCAGCCTCGTCAGGTTTTTTAATCAGTTATGCGATTCTGACAGGGTATGCTCCGGCTACTTTAAGAGCCATGCTGATGTTTTTGGTAAAGATATTAGGAAGAAAGTGGGGACGAACTTATGATGCTCTTTCAGCGCTTGCTTTTAGTGCTTTGTTAATTTTACTAAAAAATCCAAATTATCTTTTTTACAGTGGGTTTTGGTTATCTAATTTGGCTGTGGTAGGAGTAGGACTTTGGAAGGAAAAATACGAGAAAAAATCACAAATGAATGCCAAGAATAGAAAAGCTTTCTGGAAGGAGCAGGTAAAGAAACAGGTTTTTCCTGTTTTAAAGGCTTATCTGGGAAGTCAGATGCTCATATTCCCTGTCCTGCTTTATATGTATGGGGAAGTATATCCTTACGGGATACTTATGAATCTTCTTTTTTTACCTGCCATGAGTTTTCTTTTACTCTTTGGACTTCTTGGTATATCCTTTTCTTTTTTGTGGGTTCCTCTAGGGGAATTCATTATGTCTCCGGCAGTGTTTTTGCTAAATATTTATATGAAGATGATGGAGACGATACAAAAACTTCCCTTTTCTTCCATCATTATAGGAAGTCCTCCGCTTTGGCTTATTTTCTTTTATTACGGAGGGCTTTGTGGTTTGCTTTATTTGATAAAAATAAAGAGGAAAAAAGTATCTGTTTTGTTTTTTCTGTTACCGATACTTTTATTTTTTAGACCCGCGTGTGATTTGAAAATCACAAATTTGGATGTGGGGCAGGGGGATGCCTGCCTTATTCAAGTAAAGAAGAACTTAGTTTGTATGGTAGATGGAGGAAGCTCTTCTAAGGAAAAGATAGGTGAGCGGATACTCATTCCCTTTTTAAAGCATGAGGGAATTTCTCATATCCATTATATGATAGTGACCCATCCGGATGAAGATCACTATAATGGAGTAGTAGAAATTTTAGATTTGATAGCTAAAAAACGCTTGGCAGTAAAAGTGGATTATCTTTTGCTACCTTGCTGGGAGAATGAAAATGCTACCTTAAAAATGTTAAAGAGTATGGCAGAAAGTGCAAAGATTCAAGTAAGGCGAGTGGGCAGGGGTGATAGTATATTGGAGGATAATACAAAAACCAAGATAGAAATTCTTCATCCAGATGGAGAAAACTATTTGGACAAAACTAATGAAGGCTCTATCGTTTTTGCTTTGAAGCAAGGAGATTTTCGAGGGGTTTTTACGGGAGATATAGAAGGGATATCAGAAAAGAAGATAGTAGAGTCCATTGATTCCTGTGAGTATTTAAAAGTAGCTCATCATGGGTCAAAAGGAGCCAGTAGCAGGGAATTTTTGGATAAGGCAAGCCCTAAAGTCAGTGTGATTTCCTGTGGCAAAAATAATAAATACGGGCATCCGAGTAAAGAAGCTTTGGAAAGAATAAAGGAAGTAGGTTCTCATGTCCTTAGAACAGATGAGCTTGGAGCTGTATGGATGGAGAGAAGAGGGGAAAATAATCATTATTTTACTTTTTTACAAAGCGAAAAATAAAAAAGAGAAGATAGTGGATATGAATTAGTAAGATAATTAATTCTATCAAAAATCGGCTGAGACCTTGCGAGCCTAGCCGATTTTTCTTTGGGGGATTTTTAGTACCCCGCTTGGAATGCTTATTTATTGTATACAGGGATAAAACTTAATTTTTGATTTTTACTAAAACTATGCCTGTAAGAGATAACGACCATAAGCATCTGCAGCTTTTAAAGCGGCAAATACACTCTTAGGTGTAACTTCAAATGGCATATTATGAAGGGTATCATTCTCGGCACATGCTGCTCTTGCCACGTCCATAAGTTCTTCATCACTCACATCCTTGATGCCAAGTTCTTCAAAAGTAACAGGAAGTCCCAAATCAATACAAAAACCAATGATTTCTTCTAATTCTTCTGCCGGAATATTTTCTAAGACCAGTTGTGTGATAGTTCCAAAGGCAACCTTTTCACCGTGATACATATGGTGACATCCCTCTAAAACAGTAAGTCCGTTGTGAATAGCGTGAGAACCGGCAAGTCCGCCACTTTCAAATCCAAGGCCGCTAAGTAATGTATTGGCCTCAATAATTCTCTCTACAGCTTCTGTGCAAGCACCCGCTTCCAATGCTAATTTGGCTTTTAGTCCCTCAGACATTAGGGTGTCAAAGCATAATTTAGCAAGTGTCATGGCAGCAGATGTTGTATGTCCTCCGGCACAGGTAAGAGCCCCTTTTGTTTTTACGGCTCTGGCTTCAAAATAAGTTGCCAGAGCATCTCCCATACCGGCAACAGTAAGACGAACCGGTGATTTAGCGATAATGTCAGTGTCCATTAAAACAAGGTTTGGGTTTGCAGGAAGGAAAAGGTATTCTTCAAAGACCCCTTCTTTGGTATAGATAACAGATAGTGCGCTACAAGGTGCATCTGTAGATGCAATGGTAGGACATACGATAACCGGAGTCTTTTCATAGTAGGCAACAGCTTTTGCCGTATCTAAAATTTTGCCTCCTCCTATACCGATAACTACATCACAGTTTTTCTCCTGAACAATGGTTCTTAAACGGTTGATTTCTTCCTTGCTACATTCGCCCTTGAAATAATCAAAAACAATTTCAAAGTCTTGTCCAACAAAACTGCTTTCCACAATATTTCCAATTCTTTTATAGCCGGACGCAGTGATTAAGACCAAAGCTTTTTTTCCGTAATCTTTTGCATAGGTGTAAAGCTTTCCCATTTCACCGGCTCCCTGTAGATATTTGCTTGGACTGATTAAAATATTTGCCATGAATTTTGTCCTCCTATGATTGCTATTTTTTTAACAAAATTATAATTGATTTGAAAAGCTATGTCAATGAGAGAGAAGATATCAATTGATTAAGAGTTTTGAAAAAGGTAGGATAGGAAATAAAATTTAAGTAAACGTTTTCTCTAGAAATATGGTGAATTTGATGGAAATTTATTGTTTGATAAGGGGAATTATGTTAAAAATATGTAAATATCTGATATATATCTGATTAATAGAAAGAAAACTAAAAAAGGATAGGAGGTATCTTTGTGAAAAAAAGAGTTGCAATTATTTTGGCTATTACCTTAGCTATGGGAGTGTTTGCAGGATGTGGAAAAGAAAGTAAGCAGAAAGATAAAGAAAATTTAAGCAAATCATTGGAAGAAAGTCAAATAAATATTTGGCATGATGGAGATGATGCCATTATGCAGGTGATTGAAACAGAGGCAAATAAAAAATTAGAGAAAGATAATATTTCACTTCATTTTGAGAAAAAAACAGGTTTGACGGATCAAATTAAACTATATGGAAATGATGAGAAAAATGGACCGGATATGTATATGTATGCTCATGATTCTCTTGGAACATTTGTGGAGATGGGAGTTTTAGCTCCCATTACAGATGTTGTGGAAAAAGAAATTTATGAGGATATGCTTCCCATGACACTAAAAGCAGGGAAATATAAAGGGGAACAGTATTTATTACCAATGTATTATGAAACCTTATTGTTTATGTATAATAAAGAGCTGTGGGAGGGAGAGGTTCCGTCAACAACCGAAGATCTTTATCAATATATGATAAAATATACGAATTTGAATGAAGGAACTTATGCTTTGGTTAATCAACATTCGACAGCTTATAATGTGGCCCCGATGATTAATGGATTTGGCGGTTATATCATTAATGATGAAGCAAAAGCGGGACTTAGTGATGATAAAACCAAGGAAGCCATTGCATATAACAAGAAATTTGCAGAATTGGAGGCAGATGGGGATTATAATACAATCACTACTTTGTTTAATGAGGGAAAGGCGCTTGCAATTATTGGTGGTCCATGGTTAATCTCAGGAATTAAAGAAGCAGGAATTGACTTGGGTGTAAAGTCTTTATCAGAGTTTACTCTTCCTAATGGAAACCCTTTAGTTCCTTATTCAGGAGTTCAGGGGATAGGGATTATGAAACATTCTGTAAATAATAAAAAAGAAGCTTTGAGTAAAGCTTTGATGGCATTAGCAGATTCCCAAATAGGTGTAGAACTGGCAAAACAGTCGGGGTGTGCACCTGCAAATCAAAAATCTTATGAGTCTAAAGAAGTAACAGAAAATGAAATGATAGGTGCAATGAAGACAACAGCAGAAGTTGCCATTCCTATGCCGAATATTCCTCAGATGAGTGTTATGTGGGGACCTACAGAATCACTTTTGGCGGCAGTCAACAAATCGGGAGAAAATGTAAAAATGGTAGCAAGCAAATATCAGAAAGAAGCTGAAACTGCAATTGCAGATATGCAGTAGGAACAAGACTTATAGAGGCTGTAGGCATACAACTGCTGTCCTATAGCCTTTCCTTATTGGATAGAAGAGGTGACACGATGAAAAATAAATGGCAAGCTTGGATATATAGTCTTCCTGCATTGCTTTTGATTGGTGCTATTGTTATATTTCCAATCCTATACACAGGCTATATTTCTCTAACAAATATGAATATGTATCATTGGGACAATTATCATCTAGTAGGATTTGATAATTTCAAAAGAGCTTTATTAAAAGTAGATTCGGGTTTTTTATCCGCTTTGGCTACTACCATTCTTTGGACGGTGGTAAATATGACTTTGCAATTGAGTATTGCGTTTTTGATAGCACTTGGACTTAATGCGGAGGGGTTAAAGTTATCCAGAATATATAAAACTCTATTGATGTTTCCTTGGGCTATGCCTGCCTATATTTCAATTTTATTATGGCGTGTGGGCATGTTTAATACAGAGTTTGGATTTTTCAATAAAATTCTGTCTGCTGTAGGGTTGGAAAAAATAAATTTTCTGTCGGAAAATGTGCCGGCTTTTTTCTCCTGTTTAGTTTTGAATTTATGGATGGCCCTGCCATTTATGATTATGATGATGGACGGTTCTTTGCAAAGTGTTGATAGGAGCTACTATGAGAGCGCAAGACTTGACGGAGCCGGTTTTTGGAAACAAAGTTTCTATATCACTATACCGGCAATTAAATCTGTGTTGGCACCGGCAATCATTATGACAACATTTACTACTTTTAAGCAATTTGACATTGTTTACTTATTAACCATGCAAAAAGGGGCTTTATCGGGGGCATCTTTGCAAACGATTATTACCTACGCTCATCAAAATGCCTTTGTTTCTAACAACTATGGTCTATCATCGGCTGTGTCTATCATTATATTTTTGTTTATTATTATCTTTTCTGTTTTTACCAATAAGGGGGTGAAGGAAACATGAGGGCTAAAAAACAATGGCGTAGGATTGTGGGGCTGACTTTTTTAAACGGCTTCTTTATAGTAATTTGTTTTATAGCACTACTACCTATTTTGTATGCGGTATCCCTATCAATTAGTGCTGCTGATGGGGCACTAAGTGCCGGATTGTCTTTTGTTCCAAGGCAAATTACATTCACACATTATCAGGCAATTCTTATAGAGGAACCTTTTCTTTTATGGCTGAAAAATTCTGTGATTTTAAGTATAGGTACTATGATGATTGCCATGGGTACTGCGATTACTGCAGCATATGCATTTTCCAGGTATCGTTTTCGAGAAAGAGTGGCTATTTTGCAGACATTTTTGATTTTAAATGCCTTTCCGCAAATTTTATCGATGTTTGCAATTTTTCGTTTGTTTAAGACCCTTCATTTGCTAAATTCCTATTTAGGTTTGATTTTGGTATATGCAGGAAGTATGTGTATTTTTGGTATTTGGAATATGAAAGGATATTTTGATACGATACCGATAGAAATCGAAGAAGCAGCACAAATAGATGGAGCCGGGGGTAGACAGATTCTGATGAGGGTTGTTTTGCCACTGGCAAGACCGGCAATTATTGTGACAGCAGTTATGGTTTTAATTTTTGTTTGGAATGAATATCTTTTTGCGACAACCTTTATGATGAATGAGAGTTCTTATACTTTGGCAGGGGGACTTTACCAATTACAATCCAATGATTATAGTCGTAGCTGGCCACTTTTTTCGGCGGCTTCTATTTTAGTATCAATTCCAATTTTAATTGTGTTTTTCTGTATCCAAAGATATATGGTTTCAGGTCTTACGGCAGGAGGGGTTAAAGGATGAGTTTGACTAGGCAGAAAATAGATAAGTCAGCGGTTTTACACATTCCATTGTCACAATATGCGTTTGCGGTAGACGAAAATAGTCTTGTGATTCGTATACGTGTTAAAAAGGATAATTTATCAACTTGCATTTTACATGTGGCAGATCGTGTTTGCAGAGCGACACCCATTTGTTTTGACGCTTTTGTCATGGAAAAATTTGCTAAAGATGAGTATTTTGACTATTATCAAGCGACAATCACACTTCCTTATAACAGAGTTTGTTATTATTTTGAACTTAAGCAGGAGGAGGAGTGGACTTATTATTATGCAGACCGATTTACTAAAGAGTTAGCGGACCAATACAAGGGGGATAAAATTATAGACGGAAGAAGTGAGTATTATCAATATCCTTTTATATTGAGAACGGAAATTCCCGATTTACCGGATTGGTTTAAAGATTCTTGTGTTTATAATATTTTTCCGGATAGTTTTGCAAGTAAAAATAGGAGTATTTCAAAAAATAAAAAAATAATCACCTTGGAAAATGGTGTGGAGATACAAAATTGTTTGGGTGGAACGATTAGTGGCATTAGAGAAAATCTTGATTATATTAAAAACTTAGGGTTTGATTGTCTTTATTTAAATCCAATTTTTACAGCAGGCGAATATCATAAATATGATGTGATAGATTACTATCATATTGATCCGTGTTTAGGGGACGAAGATGATTTTATGAGTTTAGTGGAGGAAGTTCATAGTAAAGGAATGCATATCATTATTGATGGAGTTTTTAACCATTGTAGTTGGAGGTTTTTTGCATTTGAAGATGTGGTGGACAATGGTGAAAATTCAATGTATAAGGACTGGTTTTATGATGTGACATTTCCGGTAACACGCCCTATAAGTCCCCAAGAGGTTCCGGGTTATACTTGCTTTGCATACGAGAGGAAAATGCCTAAATTAAATACTGCAAATACTGAAGTGCAGAGGTATTTTTCCGCTGTAGGAGCTTATTGGATTAACAAATTTCATGTGGATGGATGGCGTTTGGATGTTGCAAATGAAATTAGTCGGGAATTTTGGCAAAAATTTCGTAAATCTGTAAAGGCAGCAAATCCAGGGGCTGTTTTGATTGGTGAAGTTTGGGAAAATGCCGAGACGTGGATACCTGAATTATTTGATTCTACTATGAATTATGAATTTAGACGTATCTGTGTAGATTACTTGTCATCTGAAGTGGCGAATGCAACAAAAGCCGCATATGCGTTTGAAAATATGAGGATACGTTATCCGGAAAATATTGTAAAAGGACAGTTAAACTTATTGGATAGCCATGATGTTCCGCGTTTTCTTTCTATGTGTAATGGTGATATGGAACTTTTAAAGTTGGGATGTATTCTTTTAATATTAATGCCGGGAGTTCCAAGTCTTTTTTATGGTGATGAATGTGGGGTGCAAGGCATATCGGAAGATGAGTATAGACGTGCTATGCCTTGGGATAAGGAAGAAGGAATTTCAAATTTTCTTAAAAAAGTTATTGAGATTAGGAAAAGGATGGTTGATAAAGATTCTATATATTATCCGGTTTGGGATAAGATAAAAGAGGTGTTATTTGTTTTTGCAAGAGAAAATAATAAAAGTATAGTAGAAATTGCAATTAATGCAGGAGCGAAAACTGTGGAATTTAAGACTGAGAAAAATTCGAAGATTTTGTTTGCGTCTGAGGAAAACACAGAGTCTAATATAGCTGCAAAAGGTTTCTTAATACAAGCAATAGAGAAATAGAAAAAAGAATGTCACTTAAGTAGGTTCTTAAGATGGCATT
>DATCYL010000152.1:0-4660 GCA_036570305.1 Lachnospiraceae bacterium | reverse complement strand
TTACTGTATCACCATCATAAGCTTCTAAAATACCATAGAACTCTTTTTCTCTTTGAATGGGACGAAAAGTTCTAATCTCCACCTCTTTTCCCATGCTGCGAACATAATCTTTTTCCTTTTTTAAGGGACGTCCAAGTCCCGGCGAACTTACCTCTAAGATGTAGGATTCTGCGATAAAATCTTCCACATCCAGCTTTTCATTCAAAGCACGGCTTACCAACTCACAATCATTAATGGTAATACCACCTTCTTTATCTATGTAGGCACGTAAATACCATGTTCCCCCTTCTTTTACAAACTCCACATCTACAAGTTCAAAATTTTCCTTTTCCACAATCGGTAAAAGTAATTCTTCTGTTTTTCTTTCGTATTCTTCTCTTTTACTCATTAAAACTCCTTTAGCTTCTCTTTTGCAAATCTTAACGCAATGGGAGTGGACCTACGCCCACTCCCATTCTGTCTTGTATCTTTAATTCTTTCTTAGTATAACACTAGTACCAACAAAATACAAGTTCTCTTAAAAATTAATTATTAAGCTCTTCCCATTCCGGATAAAGGATCTCTTTTAAGGTCAAACCACAAGCTCTTGCGGTAGGACCTGCCAGATTTCTGTCTTTTGCTGATAAAATCTCTTTTATCTTCTCCGGGGGTATTTTTCCTCTCCCGACTTCCATCAAGGTTCCCGCAATAATTCGTATCATATTATACAAAAAACCGTTTCCACAAATCTCGATTCTGATTAAATCTTCTTTTTTTTCTATTTCTATTCGATAAATCTGTCGTACCGTGCTTGTAATTTGCGGGTTTTCTGTACAAAAACTTTTAAAATCATGCTCTCCTTCCAAATAAGCGGCAGCCTCCTTCATTTTCTCTACATCCAATGGAACATAGCAAAAATATGAATATAAACGATGCAAAGGATCTGCAAACTTCCTGTTTAAAATACAATACTCATAAGTTTTTACAGTTTTTGCAAAACGAGGATGAAAGCTTTTATCCACTTCTTTTGATTCCCATACTCGAATATCCTGTGGCAGTCTGGCATTGAGTGCATAGGAAATTTTTTCCGGCAAAATTTTTGTTTCCGTATCAAAAACAGCCACATTTCCTCTGGCATGCACCCCTGCATCGGTCCTACTTGCCCCTATTGTTTTTATTTCTTCTCCTAAAAGTTGTGACAAATGCCAATTTAAAAGACCTTGAATGGTCTCTCCATTGGGCTGTACCTGCCAACCGCAATAGTTACTTCCATCATAAGCGACAGTTAATTTGATACGTTTCACTAATTCCAACCCTTTCTATATAGAAAATACCATAAAAACAACTGCAATTCCCAGATAAATAAAAACCAAAATATAAGCAAAATAATCTATCTTTTTATAAATTAAAGGCTTCATCTGGGTACGGTTCTCCCCGCCATGGTAACATCTGGCTTCCATAGCCATAGCCAAATCATTAGCCCTTCGAAAAGCAGAAATAAAAAGCGGCACTAAAAGAGGCACCATGCTTTTCACCTTTTTTATAAGGTTTCCACTCTCAAAATCCGCACCTCTGGCGATTTGCGCCTTCATAATCTTATCTGTCTCTTCCATTAAAATAGGAATAAAACGAAGAGCAATCGACATCATCATCGAAATCTCATGCACAGGCACTTTTATCTTTTTTAACGGAGACAAGCCCTTCTCCAAACCATCTGTTAGCTGATTCGGTGTCGTAGTCAAAGTCATAATAGAAGAGCCTATAATCAAATACGTCAATCGAATCGCCATCCTGCCCGCCTGTTTTAAGCCCTCTATGGTAATAGTAAACATCCCCCACTTAAGCAAAACTTTTCCCGGTGTCAAAAAAACATTAAAAGCTACTGTAATAATTAAAATAAATAAAATAGCTTTCATCCCCTTAATCATAAAACGAAAGGGAACTTTTGACAAAATAATCATAGTTGCCAAAAACACAGTAGCCACCAAATAACCCAAATATGATTGGAATAAAAATAGGGAAATGATGTATAAGAAAGTTCCCATAAATTTCACTCTGGGGTCCAACTTATGAATGACAGAATCCACAGGATAATATTGTCCCAAAGTAATATCACGTAGCATTATCTCTCTCCTTTAGTGCTTTTAAAATCGTCTCTTTCGCCTCCTCAAGCCTAATGGCAGAGGTATCGACATTTAAACCTTTTTTATGCAAAGCCTGAAGAATATACGTCACCTGCGGTGCCGACAACCCCATAGCCTCCAATTCCTTATAATGCAAAAAAACTTCTCTTGGTTTGCCATCAAAGACCAATTTCCCTTGGTTCATTACCATCATACGATTTACATACTTTGCTACATCTTCCATGCTGTGAGAAACCAATATGACAGTAATTTTCCTTTGTTTTTGCAAATCTTCTATCACAGAAAAGAGTTCATCTCTTCCCCTTGGATCTAATCCTGCTGTCGGCTCGTCCAAAACCAAAACTTTAGGGTTCATCGCCAAAACTCCCGCTATGGCTACCCGCCTTTTTTGTCCTCCCGATAAATCAAATGGAGAATTTTCATACATTTCCTTTGGGATACCCACCTGCCTTAAGGCTTCCTCGGCTCTCATTTTCACAGTTTCTCTATCCAATCCCTGATTTTTAGGGCCAAAGCAAACGTCATGAAATATCGTATCTTCAAATAATTGGTGCTCAGGATACTGAAAAACCAGGCCCACTTTACTGCGTAGGCTTCGGATGGGATAATTTTCCGCCCAAATATCCTCGTCCTCATAAAATACTTTTCCGCTTGTAGGGCGTATCAAACCGTTTAAATGTTGAATAAGGGTAGACTTTCCGCTACCGGTATGTCCTATAATCCCTATAAATTCTCCCTCTTCTATTGAAAAACTCACATCCTTCATAGCATCTGTCTGGTAAACACTCTGAAGTCCATAAGTATAAGTCACTTTATCTAATCTTATTAACATAAAGCCTCCACCAATTCCTCTATGGTAAGAATACCGTCAGCTATAGCAAGCCCCTCTTTTTTTAGCTCATGTGCCAAAAGTGTTACCTGAGGCAAGGTCAAGCAATAGCCTTTTAAAGTGTCTACCTGAGAAAATATCTCTCTAGGGCTTCCCTGCATAACCACCTGCCCCTTATCCATAACATAGACTCGGTCAGCAAAAATCACTTCTTCCATATAATGCGTAATCAATATAACTGTCACACCCTCTTTTTCATTCAACTCGCGAATGGTTTTAAGGACTTCTTTTCTGCCGTTTGGATCCAACATGGCGGTAGGTTCATCCAAAATAATACACTTTGGATGCATGGCTACCACACCGGCAAT
The DNA here is from genome assembly GCA_036570305.1 of Lachnospiraceae bacterium. Lineage (GTDB taxonomy): Bacteria > Bacillota > Clostridia > Lachnospirales > Lachnospiraceae > JAQVHQ01. The sequence continues at coordinate 1,340 of DATCYL010000152.1, read as the reverse complement.
GGCAACTCTTTGCTTTTGCCCACCCGATAGTTTATTGGGAGATACCTTTCTAAATCCCAACATGCCCACTGCCGCAAGACTTTCCTCAACTCTGTGCCAAATGTCCTTACTTTCCACGCCCATATTTTCGGGACCGAATCCCACATCCTCTTCTACCACGGTACCTATGATCTGATTGTCGGGATTTTGAAAGACCATCCCTGCTTTTTGGCGAACCCTCCAAAGCTCCTCTTCCTCCAAAACATTCACTCCGTCAATCCACATAGCACCCTCACTCGGCATCAAAAGGGCATTCATATGCTTTGCCAAAGTGGATTTCCCACTGCCATTGTGACCCAAAATTGCCACAAAATCACCCTCTTTTATGGAAATATCCACCTTATCCAGGGCTATATTTTCTATTTTTTCTTCATTTTCTTCTGTATGCCTGTAGTATTTATACCCCAGCTTACTTGCCCGAATAATACTCATATACCTGTTTTTTCCTCTTTCTAAGACAAATTTTCTTCCTTCGTCTCTTCCAAAATCTCGTCCATCAACTGCCAGATTTCCTCTCGTCCCGCCTTAGTGACAGAAGAAAAAGGCAATATCCTTGTTCCCTTTTTTACATCCAAACCCTCTTTTACTTGTTTTACATGCTTAGCCACCTGACTTCTTTTTAATTTATCCAACTTGGTAGCTATAATAATAGGCTCATAACCTTGGTCAAGAATCCAACGGTACATTAATTTATCATTATTTGACGGCTCATGACGAACATCAATGAGCAAAAACACTGCTTTTAAATTTTTAGAAGAATGCAAATAGCGCTCTATCATCTTTCCCCACTGTGCTTTTACTTCTTCAGAAGCTCTGGCATAACCATATCCCGGCAAGTCCACCAAATACATGACTTCATTAATATTATAAAAATTAATAGTCTGTGTCTTCCCCGGAGAAGAACTTGTTCTAGCCAAAGATTTCCTATTCATTAAGCTATTAATCAAAGAAGATTTTCCCACATTTGATTTTCCGGCGAATGCAATCTCCGGACGCTTAGTATCCGGCAGAGCACTCTTTATCCCGCATACTATATCTAAGGATACATTTTTTATAACCATACCTACTCCTTACGCTCCTTATGCAAAGGACTTTTCTATTACTTCTTCCATATTCTCTACAAAGGCAATCTCTAAGCCTTGTTTTATTTCTTTATCCAACTCTTCCACATCTGCCCTGTTTTCTTTCGGGACAAGCACAATTTTTACTCCTGCATTTTTTGCCGCCAAAAGTTTTTCCTTTAGGCCACCGATAGGAAGAACCCGTCCACGAAGGGTAATTTCTCCGGTCATAGCCAAATC
>DATCYL010000151.1:0-2120 GCA_036570305.1 Lachnospiraceae bacterium | reverse complement strand
AGAGATGATAAAAAAGGCGAAAAGGCCGATTTTATTTGTAGGAGGAGGAGCTATTTTAGCAGAGGCTTCCAAAGAAATTACAGAGTTTGCCCAAAAGTTAAATATTCCGGTGGCTGATACCTTGATGGGGAAAGGTGCTTATCCCGGTACAGAAGATACCTACCTTGGAATGGTTGGAATGCATGGTGCAAAATATTGTAATTTAGCAGTTGCACATTGCGATTTGTTAATTACCGCAGGTTCCAGATTTAGTGACAGGGTAACAAGCAATACTAAGAAGTTTGCAAACAAAGCTAAAATTTTGCAGATTGATGTTGACCCGGCAGAAGTAAATAAAAATGTTTTGGTAGACCACAGTGTGATTGGTGATTTAAAAGAGGTATTTCGTCGTTTAAATAGTATGCTTGAGAAAAAAGAATATCCCGAGTGGAGAGAACACATTTTAGAATTAAAGGAAAAATATCCTCTAAAATATAGTGGAGAGGGACTTACCGGTCCTTTTATAGTGGAAGAGATTTACAGAGCAACAGGTGGAGATGCAATTATTTCTACGGAGGTTGGGCAACATCAGATGTGGGCTTCTCAGTATTTTCATTATACAAAGCCGAGGACTTTTTTAACTTCAGGGGGACTTGGAACTATGGGATATGGATTGGGTGCAAGTATAGGTGCCAAGGTAGCTTGCCCTGATAAAACTGTAATTAATATTGCGGGAGACGGTTGCTTTAGAATGAATATGAATGAGATAGCAACTGCGACACGCTACAATATTCCTATTATTCAGGTAGTCGTAAATAATCATGTTTTGGGTATGGTAAGGCAGTGGCAGAATCTCTTCTATGAAGAGAGATATTCTTATACTGTATTACAGGATAAGGTGGACTTCGTCAAACTTGCTGAAGCTATGGGGGCTGTGGGAATCAGAGTGACTAAAAGACAGGAATTGTCAGAGGCTCTAAAAAAAGCAATAGAGATGAAGGTACCGGTAGTGATTGATTGTATTATTGACAGGGATGAAAAGGTATTCCCTATGGTTCCTGCCGGAGCGGCAATTGATGAAGCTTTTGATGAGGACGATTTAAAAAAGAAAAATTGACAAAAAAATGTCATTGCGATATGATTATATAGTAACGCGGTAAAGTTGCGATGTATCCGAAAGGGAATTCCTATGGAATTTCCTTTCGCTTATATAAACTAGAAAGCAGATAGATAAATCTATCTGGCAAAAGGAAAAGAGGAGGAAGAGGCAGTGAACAGAGTGTATAATTTTTCCGCAGGACCGGCAGTATTACCGGAAGAAGTGCTAAAAGAAGCAGCAGAGGAGATGCTAAACTATAGGGGTTGTGGCATGTCGGTAATGGAGATGAGTCATCGTTCCAAGATGTTTCAGACGATTTTGGATGAGGCAGAGGCGGATTTGAGAGATTTATTACAAATTCCTGATAACTATAAGGTTCTTTTTATGCAGGGTGGAGCTTCCTTACAGTTTTCCATGATTCCTATGAATTTAATGAAAAATAAAGTGGCAGATTATATTGTGACCGGACAGTGGGCAAAAAAAGCTTATCAGGAGGCTACTAAGTATGGAAAGGCGAATAAGATAGCTTCTTCTGAGGATAAGACTTATTCTTATATTCCTGATTGTTCCGATTTAGATATTAGTGAAGATGCGGATTATGTATATATCTGTGAGAATAATACAATCTATGGAACTAAGTTTAAAAGTATTCCCGATACCAAAGGTAAAGATTTAGTGGCGGATGTTTCCTCCTGCTTTTTATCAGAGCCTATGGATGTTTCCAAGTATGCCATCATTTACGGTGGAGTGCAAAAGAACATTGGACCGGCAGGGCTTGTTATTTCTATTATTAGAGAAGATTTAATTACAGACGAGGTGATGGACTTTACGCCGACTATGATGAAGTTTAAAACCCATGCGGATGCAGGTTCTCTTTATAATACTCCAAACTGTTACTCTATTTATATTTGCGGTAAAGTATTTAAATGGTTGAAAAATATGGGCGGTTTGGAAGTTATGAAAGCTAAGAATGAAGAAAAAGCAAACATTCTTTATGACTTTTTGGATAATAGCAAACTCTTTAAGGGTACAGTAGAGAAAA
>DATCYL010000150.1:0-2724 GCA_036570305.1 Lachnospiraceae bacterium | reverse complement strand
AAGCGGATATTTGCACAAAGCTTCTTTGCAATTGCGCTATAGCGCAGTGACTGCGGCATGTATGATGGTAAAGAAAAAAGTTTTTGATCAGATAGGCGGTTTTGAAGAAGAACTGGCAGTTGCTTTTAATGATGTAGACTTTTGTTTGCGTGTAGGTGAGTTAGGGTATGGGGTCATTTACCACCCGGAGGCAGAGCTTTACCATTTTGAATCTAAGAGCAGAGGTAGTGAGGATAGTAAAGAAAAAATTGAACGTTTTCAAAGAGAGATTGAGTTTATGAGAAAGAGATGGGGAAAAGTTTTAAGAGATGGGGATCCCTATTATAATAAAAATTTGTCTTTGACAAAGTGGAATTATTCTTTAAAAGTTGAAAAATAAGAGGAAGGTTAGTAAGGATGTTTTGGGAGGATGTAAAGCGAAAGGTTCTAAATAAAATAAGTGATATTAAAGATGGAAAGAGGAAGGTTAGCTCTTTTATTGGAGAAAAAAATAAGGCTTTAAAACTGGGGTCTGTTTATATTCTTCCCCTTTTGGCAAGGATTTTGGTAAGCTTGCTTTTGCTTGGCATCCTTTTGGGACATAGAGCCTACTTTAGTGATCAGGTGTCGCAAGAAACTACTTTGCAGGGGACTATAGAGCAAAGAGATGAGGGCTATACTTACAAATATAAAGCAAAGCTGGATGCGAATAGAAAACGGCTAGAGAAAATTTCTTTTTCAACACCGAGTAAAATAAAACTTCAGGATATAGAGCTTCTTTTAGATAATGGAAAAGAGACAAGTCCTATAAAAAATTATGAAATTCGTTTGATGAAAAAGACTAAAAAATTCTATCAGTATGAAATTATCACAGATAGAAAACTTAAAGTGGAGGGAAAATATTCCATTTTAATAAATATCAACAGAGATGAAAAGATTAAAGACTTAAATAAGATTCGTATTGTGACAGGAAGTTTTTTAGCAGGTGTGTATAATGTAGCATTTATTGCACTTTTAATCCCCCTTTCTATGTGGCTTATCTTGGGAGCCTTGAAAGGAAGAGGAAAAGAAGTCGACTATATATTGCCATCAAGCTTTTTGCTTTTTATGCTGTACTCCATACTTACCTATATTATGATTGAACTCTTATTTCAAAAATCTATTTGGGATAGTAGTTTTTTAAAAGTTTTAGGTAATTCTTTGTTTTATTTTATCATTTATGTATTGCTTCTGTTTTTACTAAATTCACAGAGAAAAGCAGTGTGGTTCGGATCGACCTTCTTTTATCTGGTAGCATTGGTAAATCACTTTTTGGTCTTGTTTCGAAATCAGCCGATACAGCCGGTGGACATTACAAGTTATAAAACAGCCATGGAAGTATCGGGGCAATATAGCTATGAGCTTACCTATCAAATGGTGATTGTGACCATTATTTGGTTTGATATGCTACTGATAACAGGTATGATTAAGGAGAGAAAAATTGCAAAAAAATGGAAAGGAAAAGTAGTTACTTTAATTAGTGGCCTCTTTTTCATTATGTTTGCAAGAAGTTTTTTCCTTGGAGATGTTTATCATAACCTTTTTCATATAGAATCCTATCAATTTTCTCCTATGGCTTCTTATATTAAAGAAGGGTTTGCCCAGGGATTTTTGGCAATAGAAAAGGTAAGCCAGATTAATCCGCCGAAGGGATATTCACCTAAAAAGGTAAAGGCTATAGAAGAAGAACTAAGAAAAAAATCTGTGGATTTCGAAAAAGCAGACACTTTATCTGAGGAGAAAAAGCCGAATATTGTGGTAATTATGAATGAAACTTTTGCAGATTTAAGCTATATAAGAGACTTTGAAACAACAAGCCCTTATTTGGAATACTGGAACCAAATTTCAGAGAATGCAATCAAAGGGCATTTGCTGGTTTCTGTTTTTGGGGGAAATACGGCAAATTCTGAGTATGAATTTTTGACAGGAAATTCAATTGAGGAATTTAAGGTGTTTAATGTTCCTTACAACAATAATATTTCTTCAGATACTTATTCTTTAGCGACTACTTTAAAAGATCAGGGCTATAGAGCTTTTGCCTTGCATCCTCAGATGCCGGAAAACTGGAAGCGAGATAAAGTTTATCCGCATTTGGGATTTGAAAAGTTTTACTCTTATAAGGACTTTTTAGGGTCAGAGACCTTTAGGGGACATATAAGTGATGCTGCAACTTTTGATAAAATAGAGAAGATATTGGATGAAGGAAGGCGAAAACAAGACTTTATTTTTACGGTAACTATGCAAAATCATTCAGGATACAATGTAAAAAATGTGGAAGAGACAACACAGGTAGTAGGACAGGATTATCCGGATGTCAACCAGTATCTAACGTCTATCAAAGAGACTGACCGTGCCTTTCATAATTTTTTAGAGCACATGCAAAACTTTAGAGAGCCAACCATAGTGGTGATGTTTGGAGATCATTATCCCGGGGTGAATGAGAATTTTTATGATTGGCTGTATGAGAAAAAAGAAACGGAACTAAGTCTTGAGGAAATCCAGAAAAAATATACGGTACCTTTTGTTATTTGGGCGAATTATGATATTGAGGAGCAGGATGGAGTACTAACCAGTGCTAATTACCTCTCATCACAGGTTTTGAGTCTGGCAGGACTAAAAATGCCACTTTATAACAGATTTTTATTAGATATGAAAGAAGAAATTCCGGCTCTAAATCTTAATGGGTATATTTTACCTGATGGAAGT
>DATCYL010000149.1:0-9246 GCA_036570305.1 Lachnospiraceae bacterium | reverse complement strand
CCGGGCTTTTTATAATACTAATATCTTCTTCCTTGGTTTTTATATAAGCATTTTTATATTCCCACGATGCATCGCATTCCTTTGTAGTCACAAAACGACTGGCTACCACCACGCCATCTGCTCCAAGCTGCATAATATCTTTCATATCCGCCTTATCGTAGACACCGCCTCCCACAACTACAGGGATCTCTTTTTTATACTTCTTTCCATGATCCTTTGCAAAAGCAATAATATCTTTGATTACCCCGCTGTAGTTAAGACTTTCTATATTCTCCAGCTCTTTTTTGCTAAAGCCCAGATGCCCCCCTGCTTTTGGTCCCTCTACTACCAGTAAATCAGGAACTTTCTGAAACTTTTTCTCCCACATACGGCAGATAAGACTTGCCGATTTTAGGGAAGATACCACCGGAGCAATCAAAGTTTTACTTCCCTCAACCAATTTAGGTAACTGTATTGGAAGTCCGGCTCCTGAAATAATCAGATCAACCCCCGCTTTTACTGCCGCTCGCACATAGTCTTCATATCCTTGAGTTGCCACCATGATATTCATAGCTATCATACCCTCTTTTGCAATCTTACGGGCTTTATCGAGCTCTTGTTTTATTACTCTTAAATTTGCACGTAGAGGATTTTCTTTAAAATCAGTTTCTTTAAAACCTATCTGTGCCGTGGATATAACACCTACTCCACCACATAGAGCTACTGCACCTGCTAACCCTGATAAGCTGACACCTACCCCCATTCCTCCCTGAATGAGAGGAATTTTCATAGTAAAATCTCCTATTTTTAATTCTTTTGACATTTCTCGCCTCTACATCTTTCTAAATCGCTCATATCGTTGCAGCGTTAATTTTTCTCCTGTCAAACCGCTATAGTTATTAATAAAGGTACTGATTTTTTCTTTTAGCTCTTCCGCAAAAGGCACTATAGACTCACTTGATAAAACCTCTCTCTCTTCTATAATAGTTTCTATAATTCCCAGCTTGTATAAGTCATAAGAAGTCAATTTCATCATTTTCGCAGCATCTTTTGCCTTTTTACTGTCCTTCCATATAATAGAGGCAAATCCCTCCGGGGACAATATAGAATAGACGGCATTTTCCAACATCCATACCTCATTGCCTACAGCTAAGGCAAGAGCACCGCCACTTCCTCCCTCGCCGATAATAATACTAAGCACCGGTACTTCTAAACCCGATAATTCCATCAAATTTTTTGCAATAGCTCTTGCCTGTCCTCTCTCTTCTGCCTCTATACCGCAAAAAGCTCCCGGAGTATCTACAAAACACACAATAGGACGCTTGAATTTTTCCGCTTGTTTCATAAGGCGAAGTGCCTTTTTATATCCTTCCGGTGATGGCATTCCAAAATTTCTTTCTATGTTTTCTTTGGTATCACAACCCTTTTGAATACCGATTAAAGTTACCGCCTGTCCTTTTAAAAAGCCTATACCTCCGACAATAGCCTTATCATCTTTTACATGCCCGTCTCCACACATAGTATAAAATTTCTCTGTGAGATTCTTAATATAATCAAGTGCCGTCGGTCTTTTAGAATCTCTTGCACGCTCTACCCTCTCCCAGGCAGATAAAAGATTTTCTCTTTCCAAACATGGCTTTTTATCCTCTCTTTTTTTCATATCTGCCTGTTCATTTTTTATAGCAAGACTATGTAAGCTTAACAAATCGGCAAGGGTCTTTTTTAAGTCTTTTCTTTCTACAATACCGTCAATAAGCCCATGCTCAACTAAAAATTCCGCCCGCTGAAAACCTTCCGGTAAGCGCTGTCCAATAGTCTGAGCAATCACTCTTGGACCTGCAAATCCTATCAGGGCATTGGGTTCTGCTAAAATGATGTCTCCCAACATAGCAAAACTTGCACTTACTCCCCCCATGGTAGGATCCGTCAAAACAGACAAATAAAAAAGGCCTGCTTTTGAATGCTTCTTTATCGCCGCTGCCGTTTTTGCCATCTGCATTAAAGAGACAATCCCCTCTTGCATTCTGGCACCCCCTGAACAGGAAAATAGGATAACCGGCAATTTTTCTTTTGTTGCCCTCTCAAAGGCCTGTGTGATTTTTTCTCCCACAGCATATCCCATACTGCCCATCAAAAAGCGCGCATCCATAACACCGATGACCACAGGTATACCAAAGATACTTGCCTTGCCGATACGAATGGCCTCACTTAAATGGGTTTTCTCTTTCAATTCTTTTATCTTTTCTTGGTATTCAGGATAGTCCAAAGGATTTTTCCCCTCAATATCTTGTCCCCATTCAATAAAAGAACCCTCATCACACACTCTTTTGATTCTTGTCTTAGCCTTCACCCTAAAATAACCCTCACATTTAGGGCACATGTACCAATTAGAAACAACGTCTTCCTTATAAATAGTCTCTTTGCAGGTCGGGCATTTTAAAAACAAATCCCCGGGAAAATCTGAGGAAGTATGACGTGCCACCTGCCCGGTATTTCCATAGAGTTCTTTATTCTTTTTAAACAAATTTCTAAGCCTAGGCATGATACTCCTCCTCAAAATACTCTTCTATAAAATGAGTATCCACATTTCCTTTTTTATATTCTTCATGGTTTAAAATTTCAAATTGAAAGTCCAAGTTTGTCGTAAGTCCCTCTATAATGATTTCTCCTAAAGCACTTTTTAATTTTTTAATTGCCGACTCCCTATCCTTATCATAAGCAATAACTTTCATCATCATAGAGTCATACTGTGTCGGAATTTTATATCCTCTATAAAGAGCTGTATCAATTCGAATTCCCTTTCCACCCGGCAAATACATATCTGTAACAGTTCCCGGAGAGGGCATAAAATTTCTCTTGGGATCTTCTGCATTAATTCTAACTTCAATAGCATGCCCCTCTAAGCGCACATCTTTCTGGCTCACACTTAAAGGAAGCCCCGCTGCTATACGAATCTGTTCTCTAATCAAATCCACACCACTTACGAATTCTGTTACGGGATGTTCCACCTGAATTCTGGTATTCATTTCCATAAAATAAAAGTCCCCGGATGCATCCAGCAAAAACTCTATGGTTCCTGCATTTTCATATCCCACTGCCTTTGCTGCATTTACCGCCACTTTTCCCATTTTTTTTCTTACTTTATCTGAAATCGCTATGCAGGGAGATTCTTCTATTAATTTCTGGTGCCGCCTTTGGATAGAACAGTCACGCTCTCCTAAAGATATGACATTTCCCATTTTATCTGCCAAAATCTGCACTTCCACATGGCGAGGCTTTTCTATATATTTCTCTAAATACATGGCATCATCTGCAAAGGCATTCTCAGATTCTCTTTGTGCTGTTCTAAAATTTTCTTCGAAATCCTCTTTTGAAAAGGAGACTCTCATCCCCTTTCCTCCACCACCCGAGGATGCTTTAATCATAATAGGATAACCGATAGCTTCCGCCTCTTTTAATCCCTCTTCCACACTATAAATCGCTTTTTTGATTCCCGGTATTACCGGTACTTTGGCTTTTATCATGGTTTCTCTGGCCTGGGACTTATTGCCCATCTTTTGGATAATATCTCCACCGGGACCTATAAAAGTCAGATTACATTTCTCACACATCTCCACAAATTTACTGTTCTCCGATAAAAATCCAAATCCCGGATGAATAGCTTGTGCCCCTGTTGCCAAAGTTGCACTCAAAATCCTTTCCATATTCAAATAGCTGTCCTTTGCTTTCGCAGGACCTATACAGATTGCCTCATCCGCCAGCTGAGCATGAAGGGCATCTTTATCAGCCTCTGAATACACGGCTACCGTTTCAATCCCCATCTCTCTACAGGCACGGATAATACGCACTGCTATCTCGCCTCTATTTGCAATTAAAATCTTCTGAAACATCTCTTCTCCTTAGCCAATAGCAAATATTAATTCTGCACTTGTCACTACTTTACCTTCCTGGTTGATCGCTTTTGCTTCTCCCATACCGATAGCCCCTTTTTGTTTAGTCATCACTAACTCTAATGTCAACACATCTCCGGGCACCACTTTCCCCTTAAATTTCGCCTTATTTACTCCACCGAAATAAGCAATCTTTCCTTTAAATTCTTCTTTACTTAGTATAGCTACCGCTCCTACCTGTGCCATAGCCTCCAATATTAGAACTCCCGGCATTACCGGTTCTGTCGGAAAATGTCCCTGAAAATAGGGTTCATTATATGTGACACATTTTTTTCCCACAGCCCTTATACCCGGCTCCAGTTCCTCAATAGTGTCAATTAATAAAAAGGGTTGTCTATGAGGAATAATTTCCATAATTTCTTTTGTCGAAAGACGCATATCTTTACCTCTTTTCTTCTACTCTTCTTTCATCTTTTATTTAATTGCAAATAGTGGCTGACCATATTCTACTACATCTTCATTTTGAACGAAAATCTTTTCTACCACACCCTCATAATCGCTGGTAATATCATTCATTAATTTCATTGCCTCTACAATGCCAAGAACTTGACCTTTTTTTACCCTATCTCCTACCTTTATAAAAGGTTTTGCCTCCGGCGAGGGAGCATTATAAAAAGTGCCCACTAAAGGAGCTACCACAAGATTGGCAGAAAGGTTTTCCTCACTTAACTCTTTGCTCTCCTTTGTTGAAAATTCCTCTATCCCTTTAGCCTTTTCTTCTTTTTTAATAAAAACAGCCTCTTCTTTAGAAACTTCCATAGAAATACTTATCTTTTCATCCGAAAACTGAAATTTTGTCAAATTGGATTTACTGACTTCTTTTATTAACGCTTGTAACTGATTAAATTCCATATTTTTCCACCCTTATTCTGTGTACTTTTTTAAAAGTAAGCTTGCATTATGTCCACCAAATCCCAATGAATTTGTAAGAACATAGTTTAAATCTATAAACTCTCCCTTGCCGATTACATAGTTTAAATCACACTCTTCATCTGCTACCCTATAGCCGACATTTTCATGTACATATCCTTCCTCAATAGATTTAACACAAGTGATAAATTCTACAGCACCTGCCGCTCCCAACAAATGCCCTATCATAGATTTAGTTGAATTAATCTTTATTTTCTTTGCCTCTTCCTTAAACGCCAACTTAATTGCCCTTGTCTCAAAAAGGTCATTGTGATGGGTAGAGGTTCCGTGAGCATTAATATAGTCCACCTGCCCCGGTAAAATCCCTGCCTCCTTGATAGCAAATTCCATAGCCTTTGCCGCACCACTTCCATCCTCTCTCGGAGAAGTAATATGAAAGGCATCCGCACTTGTTCCATATCCTACAATTTCTGCTAAAATCTTTGCACCTCTTGCTTTGGCGTGCTCCAACTCTTCAAGAACAACAACTCCTGCACCCTCCCCCATAACAAAACCATTTCTTTCTTTATCAAACGGAATAGAACAGCGATTAGGATCTGTTGAAGTAGACAAAGCTGTTAAAGCTGTAAATCCTGCCAACCCTACCTCTGCTATCGAGGCTTCCGTTCCTCCCGCCAGCATTACCTTAGCATCTGAAAATTGAATAGCCCTATAGGCCTCCCCGATACTGTTCGTTCCTGTCGCACAGGCGGTTACCACATTAATATTTTTTCCCTGCAATCCAAACTGTATAGAAACATTTCCCGCTGCCATATTCGTAATCATAAGCGGTACTAAAAGCGGATTGATTCTGGATGGTCCCTTCTCCAGCAACTTTTTGTACTCTTTTTGAGTCACCTGCAAGCCACCGACACCATTTCCTATGGAAACTCCAACCTGGTAAGGATCCTCCTTTGTCATATCCAAACCGGCATCTTCTATAGCTTCCTTTGCTGCCGCTACCGCATATTGGCAAAAAAGCTCCATTCTTCTGGCTGCTTTTGCATCCATATAATCTTTTCCTGAAAATCCCTTTACCTCTGCGGCTAATTTTACTTTATAGTCATCGGTATCAAAATAGGTAATGGGTCCAAAGGCAACCTGACTTCTTTTAATAGCCTCCCAATACTCTTTTACATTTAATCCAAGGGGAGTAATTGCCCCCATACCGGTTACCACTACTCTTTTTATTTCTTTTTTCATAATTATTCTCCTAAATATTTAATCCGCCATCGACACAAAAAACTTGACCGGTAATATAAGCCGCTTTTTCCGATGCCAAAAAAGAAACCATCTCTGCTATGTCTTCCGGTTTACCAAAACGTCCCAGAGGGATTTGTCCCGTTACGGCATCCTTAATATTTTGAGAAAGCTTTTCTGTCATCTGTGTTTCTATAAAGCCCGGAGCCACTGCATTAACTGTAATATTTCTTCCTGCCAATTCCCTTGCTAAAGTCTTTGTCATACCAATCAACCCTGCCTTTGCAGCACTGTAATTTAACTGCCCTGCATTTCCCATAATTCCTGAAACGGAAGAAATATTAATAATCCTTCCCCCTCTTTGTTTAATCATTGTTCTTATAACATGACGTACTGTATGAAAAGCCCCTTTTAAATTCACATCCAAAACTTTATTAAAATCTTCCTCAGACATCCCCATAGCCAATCCATCTTTGGTAATTCCCGCATTATTGACCAAAATATCAATTTTTTTATGGCGTTTTATCAAGTCTTCCATCATCTCTTTTGTATTTTCAAAATCAGCTACATCACACTGATAAACTTCCCCCTGCCCGCCTTCCTTTTTAACTTCCGACAAAACATTTTCCGCCGCCTCTTTTGATCCACTGTAATTTATAACCACATAGTTTCCCTGCTTTGCTAATGCAAGGGCAATCGCTCTTCCTATTCCCTTTGATGCACCCGTCACTACTGCTATTTTCTCTAAACTCATCTACCTTTACTCCTTATCTATAAATTCCTTTACCCTTTTTAAATCTTCTACCGTTTCCACATTACAGATTTTCACTTGGGGATTTATTTTTTTCATAAATCCCGACAAGGTCTTTTTCGGTCCCACCTCTATAAAATGACTAACTCCGGACTCTATCATTCTTTCTATGCTCTGCTGCCATAATACTGACTCCGAAACTTGTCTTACCAAGAGTTCTTTTATTAAATTTCCGTCTTCCACATAATCTCCGGTGACATTGGAAAGATAGGGCTTTTTGATGCTTCCTATTTTTATATCTTTTAATGTCCGCGCCAATTGTTCTCCTGCTACCTTTAACATAGCCGAGTGAAAAGGTCCGCTGACATTTAAGGGAAGTACCCTTTTTACCCCTGCCATCTTTAAAGCCTCTCTAGCTAAGTCGATTCCCTCACTTTGCCCGGAAATCACCAGCTGACCGGGGCAATTATAGTTGGCCACAGAGACTATCAAACCGCTTTCCTTTGACACCTTTTCTACAATTTCTTCTACCTCATCTTTGTCTGCCCCAAGGACTGCTGCCATAGCACCTCCTCTTGGAACCGCATTTTGCATATAAATGCCTCGTTTTCTAACCAGAAAAAAAGCGTCTTCTATCGATAATACTCCCGAAGCGATAAGAGCCCCATATTCTCCAAGACTTAATCCTGCATTTACATCAGAATCAATTCCCTCTTCTTTTAATGCTTGTAAAATCATTGCTTCGACTGCCAAAATTGCAATTTGTGTATATTCTGTAATATTTAGTTTTTCATTTTCCTCAAAGCACAAAGAATCCAGATTCAAATCACTGACCCTAGCCGCTTCTTCCCATATCTGCCGACATTTAGGAAAGCTTTCATAGAAATCTTTTCCCATACCTTTATACTGTGCTCCCTGACCCGGAAATAAAAATCCTACTTTCATTCCTTCTCCTTATTTTAAATTATATTTATAATCAAATATTTTGTATTTCAAAATAAAACTTTCTAAAAAAAAGATGTGGTTTATTCCACACCTTTATTTTTTAAGTATTCAACAACAGCACCTACGGTTGTAAGGTCTGTAAGCTCTTCTGCCGGAATCTCTATGGAATACTCTTCTTCAAGCTCCATAGCCAATTCAAACAAATCCAAAGAATCTGCTCCCAAATCATCTTTAAAAGATGTAGACTCGGTAATAGCATCTGCATCACAATTTAACTTGTCCACCAAAATTTCTTTCATTTTTTCTAACATAGTATTCTCCTTTGAATCTCTTGTTGATTATTTTGATATTCAAAGTATATCTCCTGTTCCAACTATTGTCAATAAAAATTTTCTGCTTCTCTTTTTCTGCGCTCCCTCTCCCTTTGAATACGCCCCTCTTTGGAGACACTAAGGGCAAGAGCCATCTCGGACATCAAAAAGACCACAGAAGTTCCTCCATAACTGATAAAGGGCAAGGTAATTCCCGTATTTGGTATAACATTTAAAACTACGCAGACATTTAAAACTACCTGCAAGGCAATATGTATGAAAATACCACTTACCATCAAACCGCCAAACAGTGTAGGGGCATTTTTTGCTATGATAAAAAGCCGGTAAAGGAGGTAAGCAAAAAGGATCAGAATCATTCCTGCACCAAAAACACCCAGTTCCTCACAGATAATAGAAAAAATCATATCATTTTGCGTTTCGGGAATAAAACCCAGCTTTTGTGTACTATTGCCTAAGCCTTTACCAAAAAAGCCCCCCGATCCTATGGCATAAAGAGCTTGTATCGTCTGATAGCCTCCACTGGAAGAATAGGCTTCGGGATCAAGCCAGACCAAAACTCTTGAAAAGCGAAAGTTTTGCGTTTTTTCCACAAAAGCTTCAAAGGGAATTTTATAAAGATGCAACAAAAAACTCCCTCCGATAAAAACTATAGCAAGTCCTACAATAAGCAATAGATAAACTTTTGTTTTAGGGCTGGCAATAAATAAAATCCCAAAAGTAATCCCACCTATAATAATTCCCGTACTTAAATTGTCGGTGAGTTTAAATGCCATCAGGGCAGGTAGTGCTCCCCAAGCCAGTACAATAAGATTTTCTTTCAAAGTATGTAAAAGTTTCATATGCTTTACTACCAAATATGGAATAAAGACAATCACCGCCACCTTTGCCACCTCTGAAGGCTGAAATGTAATTCCTAAGCGTAACCATCGTCTTGCACCATTAATAGACACACCTAAGCCCGGCAGCCGTACTGCCATCATTAAAACACATGCCATCCCGTATAAGCCTATTGGAAGCCATTTACTTTTTAATAATAGCCTATAATCCATAGTTGCCACCAAAAGACTTCCCACCAAAGAAACTATACTTAAAGCAGCCTGTTTCATAAAATAATATTTATCACTAAGCTGACTCTTTATTGCTACATAAGAGGAGGCACTATAAAGCATAATCAGACCAA
>DATCYL010000148.1:0-6948 GCA_036570305.1 Lachnospiraceae bacterium | reverse complement strand
ACTTTTCCATTGCAAATTAGAATTTTCCGGTTTTTTATCTCTAAGCATTAGCATATCCACCGCATCCTGTGCAGGCATATTGTCAAAAAGCACTCTATTTACCGCTTCTATAATAGGTAATTCTACTTTATACTTTTTAGCCAGTCCCACAGCCGCCTTTGCAGAGTAAACTCCCTCCACTACCATTTGTACCTGATCCATGGCTTCCTGCATAGTCGCACCCTTGCCGATTAGATAGCCGGCCTTTCTATTTCTACTGTGCAAACTTTCGCAAGTAACAATCAAATCTCCAATTCCCGACAAACCATAAAGAGTTTCTGCCTGCGCCCCCATAGCAAGTCCCAATCTGGAAATTTCCGCAATACCTCGGGTAATTAAAGCCGCTTTTAGATTATCTCCATACCCTAATCCATCCGCTGTTCCTGCTGCCAAAGCAATGACATTTTTTAGTGCCGCACCCAATTCTATTCCCAAAATATCCGGACTGGTATAAACACGAAATACAGAATTCATAAAGGTAGTTTGAATCATCTCCGCCACCTCTTTATCCCCGGCACCTATCACGCAAGTAGTAGGAAGTCCTTTTCCTACTTCTTCTGCATGACTAGGACCTGATAAAACCGTAACCTGTGCTTTGGGAATCTCCTCTTCTATAACTTCACTCAAAGTCATTAGAGTCTTTTCTTCAATTCCCTTAGCAACATTAACAATAATCTGTCCGTCTTTTACTTTAGAAGAAAGCATATGTGCAGTCTGTCTGGTAAATACAGAAGGAACTGCAAACACCAGAATATCCGGATTGGCAAGCACTTCTTCCAAAGAGCCTGTAATGCAAATTTCTTTAGGAATTCTTACTCCCGGCAACTTAGAACTATGCTCTCTTTTCTCCTTTAATTCTCGTACTTCCTCTTCTAAAACAGAATACAAAGTGACCTGATGACCGTTTCCATGTAAAAGAATCGCCAAAGCTGTACCCCAGCTTCCGGCACCAACTACTCCTATTTTTTTCATTTCTTTGTCTCCTTATTTTTTTTCAACAAATAAGTTTTATTTTCATTTCCATGCAAAAGTCTTTTTATATTATCCTTATGTTTCCAAAAAGCAAGCAAGGCAAGAAGGAAAACCAAAAGATAAAATTCCAGTAGATTGTTTCCCTCTAAATGAAAAACCCCCATGCTACCAAATAATAAACTCAAAAAAACAAAAACAATATAGACCGCAAGAGACCCAACCGATACATAATGTGTCAATGATAAGGCCGCTACAAAGACCAGACAAGCTACTAACGCCATGGGAAAATATACCGCACACAAAAGTCCGGCAGTCGCAGCAATTCCCTTTCCTCCTTTAAAATTAAGATAAAAAGGATAATTATGCCCCAAAATCACGCCTGCCGCCCCATAAAGCTCCAGTAACTTAATACTATTCGTATGTGTATCTGCAAACAGCAGGTGAATCACCAAAACTCCCAAAATACACTTAAAGCAATCTCCCAAAAAAGTAATTGCCCCCGCTTTTTTTCCTAGAGTTCTTAAAGCATTCGTCGTCCCCGCATTGCCACTCCCATGCTCTCTGATATCAATTCCTTTTAAGCGTCCATACAAATAAGCTGTCTGAAAAAGCCCGAATAAATAACCAATACAAAGGCAAAGTAAACGAATCAACATTTTCTACTCCTTTTCTTTTCTCTCACGAATAATAAATCTAAGAGATGTCCCTCTAAAACCAAAGGAATCTCGAATCCTATTTTCAATATATCTTTGATAAGAAAAGTGCATCAATTGTTTATCATTCACAAAAATAACAAAAGTCGGCGGTTTTACACTCACCTGAGTAATATAATATAACTTCAAACGTTTTCCTTTATCCGATGGCGGTTGCTGTAGAGCTACAGCCTCCGTCATAATTTCATTTAAAACACCCGTCTGTATACGTAAGTTCTGATTTTCAATAACCATTTCTATTACATCGAAAATCTTATTCATGCGTTGTCCGGTTGCCGCCGAAATAAACATAAGCTCTGCATAAGGCATATAAGAAAGAAAATCCCTTACCTTATTTGTAAATTTATAGATGGTTTTATCATTTTTCTCAATAGCATCCCATTTATTAACCGCAATAATTACACCCTTTCCTCTCTCATGGGCAATTCCGGCAATTTTTGTATCTTGATCTGTGACTCCTTCTGTTGCATCAATTACTAAAATAACGACATCGGCTCTCTCGACTGCGGTCACAGTTCGTATAATACTATATCTTTCGATTTCTTCCTTAATCTTACTTTTACGTCTAAGACCTGCTGTATCTATAAAAATATATTCCTGCTCTTTCCAAAAAATTCTTGTATCTACAGCATCTCTGGTAGTACCTGCCACATCAGAAACAATCACACGATTTTCTCCAAGTAAACGATTAATAATGGAAGATTTTCCTACATTCGGTTTTCCTACGATGGCAATTTTGGGAATATTTTCTTCTTCATCATCTTCTTTCATATTTTCAAAATACGAAGTTACCACATCCAGCATATCACCGATTCCAAGCTTTGAAGAAGCGGAAATCGGAAGCGGATCACCGATTCCAAGATTATAAAACTCATAAGTATCTACCAAAAACTTATCAAAATTATCTACTTTATTGACAACTAAAACTACAGGCTTTTGGCTCTTTCTTAGCATATCCGCCACCTTGGCATCCGAATCTACAAGCCCCTGTCTTACATCCACCAAAAAGATAATTACATCCGCTGTATCTATGGCAATCTGAGCCTGTTCTCTCATCTGAGAAAGAATAATATCGCTACTTTCCGGCTCAATTCCTCCTGTGTCAATTAAAGTAAAATTCATATTTAGCCAATTTACATCTGCGTAAATTCTATCTCTGGTCACACCCGGGGTATCTTTTACAATAGAAATATTTTCCCCTGCAAGTGTGTTAAACAAAGTAGACTTACCTACATTAGGTCGTCCTACAATTGCTACAATCGGTTTGCTCATATATCTGTCTCCTTCTTTGGATTTTTTCTGTTTGATTTCCCAAAACAGCATCCACATAACTTTTTCCCGGCGTATCGACGACAAGGATAGGGATATCCAAGTACTCCTCCAATTCCTTGACCGTCACATCATCCAAAAAGACACTCTCCCCACTCCTTAACATGTTGCAGGGTAATAAAAGTGCTTGTCCAAGCTGCTTATCCTTAAGCTGCGCCTTTAAGTCCCCTCCTGTAATCAATCCCGATACCGTAATCATTTCTCCGAAAAAATTATTGTTAATAGCTACTACATTTACCTCTACATTCGGATATTTTTCTTTGATAACCTGATTATACTTCCTTAGCGACTTGTATGCAAGTTTCCCGGTTGCCACAGTCACCTTACGAACCCTGTCATCGCCATTTAATTTATCCATTTCTTCTGTGATTTCTTCCTCCAAAAGCCTGAGCATACCTACACCGTTTTCTAACTGTAAATAACCGTCATATGCCTCTTTTTTAGGAATTGCTTCCTCCGCCAAAAGATACCATTCATCGGAAGCATGAATAAAGTGATATCCATACTCTTTATAAAGTTTATCCTGCCATTGCCCGATAAGGCTTATCACCTCTTTTGCATCTTCTTTAGTAAAAGGTTCCATAGGATACAAGCCATCCCTGTATTTACTAATTCCCACCGGTACTACCGATACACTTTGCAAATGTGGCAGGTAAGCGCTTAAATCCCTAATGCTTCTCTCCAGCTCCTCTTTGTCATTTACCCCTTTACAAAGTACAATTTGCCCGTTCATTTCTATTCCCGCTTCATATAATCTTTGTACCTTGTCAAAAATCTCACCCGCAAATCTGTTCTTTAACATTTGACAGCGAAGCCTGGGATTTGTCGTATGGAAAGAAATATTAATGGGCGCCAAATGATAGTGGATAATTCTGTCAATATCATGATCACTCATATTAGTCAGAGTCACATAATTCCCCTGTAAAAAAGACAAACGGCTGTCATCATCCTTAAAGTATAAGGTTTCACGCATATTGGGTGGCATTTGGTCTATAAAGCAAAAGATACATTTATTAGAACAGGAACGGTACTCATCCATCAAACTATTTTCAAAAGTAATTCCAAGCTCCTCATCATAATCTTTTTCCACTTCCAAAAGCCACTGCTCTCCATCCGGCTTTTCTATTAAAATTTCAAGGTAGTCATCATTTACCAGATAGTGGTAGTCAAAAACATCCTCTATTTTTTGTTGATTGATTTCTAAGAGCTTGTCTTTTGCTTCTAAGCCCAACTCCTCAGCAATACTATCCTTGGCTACCGATTTTACGATATGCTCTATTTTCTTCATTTTATTTCCTATTCTTAATTTCCTGATTCTAAGTCCTCTATCATATATAGTAGGACTGCCATTATTTTCCTCTATTAAACATGCATTTAATCATAACAATTTTAAATTCTTTTGTAAACTCCTTGACGTCAAAATAGGCAAATGTTATAACTATTAATGAGTTCGTAGGCTCTATTTGAATAAAATAAAGCCCTTATTTTTATGTTCTTCGAACTCTACCAGAAAAAATATGGAGGTTTTTATGGCAAATTTAAATATATTCGAACAGACAATTCCTGTGGCACCTTTAAAAATCGCTGCTCTTCCCGGCTCCGAAAGCTGGGCACACGTCGTAGATAAAAAACTGGTTTCTTATAGAAAAGAATTAAAGGATTGTCAGGCAGGAATTATGAATCTTAACGGATTTTGTGAGGATTCTTTTTTGATAGACATTGAATGCCCGCGTTTTGGTTCCGGTGAAGGAAAAGGAAAAATCAATGAATCTATCCGTGGTGTAGACCTATATATCATGGTAGATGTCACCAACTACAGCCTTACCTACAATGTATGCGGACACAAAAACCACATGTCTCCCGACAACTACTATCAGGACTTAAAACGTATTATTTCTGCGGCTACCGGAAAAGCACACCGTATCAATGTGATTATGCCCTTTTTATACGAAAGTCGCCAGCATAAAAGAAGTAAGCGCGAATCTCTTGACTGTGCATTTGCCTTACAGGAGTTAAGCAACATGGGTGTATCCAACATTATCACCTTTGATGCCCATGATCCCAGAGTGCAAAACGCTATTCCTTTAAAGGGATTTGATAACTTTATGCCTACCTATCAGTTTTTAAAGGCTCTTTTACATGAAGTACCTGACTTGACCATCAACAATGAAAATCTGATGATTATCAGTCCTGACGAGGGCGCCATGCCCCGTGCCGTTTACTTCTCCAATATCTTAGGTGTCGACATGGGTATGTTTTATAAAAGAAGAGACTACTCTACCATCGTAAACGGAAAAAATCCTATTGTTGCCCATGAATTTTTAGGAGATTCTGTGGAGGGCAAAGATGTTATTGTTATTGATGACATGATTGCTTCCGGCGAGAGTATGTTGGATGTAGCAAAACAGCTTAAAGAAAGAAAGGCAAAAAGAGTCTTTGTTTGTACTACTTTCGGTCTATTTACCGAGGGACTTGCCAAGTTTGACGAATACTATGAAAAAGGCTATATCTCAAAGGTAATTACTACCAACCTTGTTTATAGCTCACCGGAACTCTTTGAAAGACCTTACTATATCAGTGCGGATATGACCAGTTATCTTGCCAGCATTTTAGATACCCTAAATCATGATATTTCCGTTGAAAAAGTACAAAATACAACCAAGAAAATCAATGAGCTTTTAGCAAAACACAGATAAAAGAATTGATAAAAAGCACTTCACCGCAAACAAAAATTGCAGTGAAGTGCTTTTATTATTTTCACACTATTTTTAGTATAGCATTTTAAAAGTATAATAAAAGACTTTGTTTTCTCTTAAGTATATGCTATGTATAGGATATACTTAAATCCGGAGGTGATTTATGAAAAACTCTATAAAATATTTAGCCAAAAAATATATACACATTATACGCTTATTGATTTTCCTCTTCACAGTCTTTAGTTATGTATTTTTCACCAATTTTTTTAGAGATAACAAAATCCTTCTTATTTTATCTATCATTATCACCCAAGGCATTATCTACTATATTATGCGCGGAAAAAGAAAAGATGAGTAAGTATCCGCAATTTATTTCTCTTAAACTATCCCTATAAAATCTATAATCTATCTAATACCTAAAAAAGCTTGCAAATTTCCCCTTTTCCCCTTACTGGCTCTGTGAGAAAATAAAAGTTCCTGATTACAAAAGGTACAAAGATTGCTAAGCAAAATATTTTCCTCCAAAACACCAGACTCCAAAAAGATTTTGCGATTTGCTTCCCACAAATCCAACTGATACTTTCCATTTTCCTTAGGAAATACAATCGAAGTCGTATCGTCAAAAGCACCTATAAATTTTTCTGCCACATCCTGACTCACTTCATAGCAGTCCACGCAAATAGAAGGACCTATTCCCACAAGCAAGTCTTTTGCGCTGCTTCCAAACTCTTCTGCCATTTTTTCAATCGTTACCTTGCCTATTTTTCCAACCGTTCCTCTCCAACCGGAATGGCTAAGTCCTATTGCCCTATGCTTTTTATCCACAATAAAAAGCGGCACACAGTCCGCATAGGAGGTAGCTAAAATCACATCCCTGTCATTGGTAATCATTCCATCCACATCAAAAAAGGTTTTCGGATGTAAAATGCCATGCCCCCTGTCTGTCTTTCCCACTCTTTTTACATTCACCGTATGGGTCTGGTCGGAAGAGACAATAGACTCATAAGGAAAGCCTATCGCCTTTGAAATTCTTTTATAATTTTCCAAAACACACTCTTTATCATCTCCATTGGTAAAACTCAGATTCATAGAACGATAAATCCCCCGGCTTACTCCACCTAATCTGGTAGAAAAACCATGCAAAAGAAAGTTTTCTTTTTTTAGCCTTTCCCAATACAAATAGGGCGACAAACCATCTT
>DATCYL010000147.1:0-2722 GCA_036570305.1 Lachnospiraceae bacterium | reverse complement strand
AAAGATATCAATTATAATAAGTCCTCAGGAATACTGGCACTGCGAAAATGTTCATCCATTTCATTTAAAAGAATGATTTCCGAATCTGTCAGGTTAAAATCGAATATCTGACTGTTACTAAGGATGTGGTCGGGATTACTTGCTTTGGGGATAACACTAAGCCCCTTTTGCAAAGACCAACGCAGACCTATTTGTGAAGGTGTTCTATTGTATTTTTGTGCCAAAAGTAAGAGCGGTTCCCGGTTTAAGTAAGCTCCTCTTGCAAGCGGGGCATAGGCTTGAACATGAATATTTCTTTCCTGACAATAATTTAAAATATCATCCTGCACAAAAAGTGGATGATATTCAATTTGATTGACAGCAGGAGTGATAGAAGAAACTTGCGATAAAAGTTCTAAATCACGAACACTGAAATTACTGACTCCAATACTTTTTGCCAATCCTGATTCATGAATTTTTTCTAATTCACGCCATGTATTGGAAGAACAGCCCGGTACCGGCCAATGAATGAGATAGAGATCAATATAATCTAACCCCATACGCTCTAAGCTGCGTTCAAAAGCACCTTTAATATCCCCCATACGCTGAGCTGTGTTCCAAACCTTGGAAGTGATAAAAAGTTCTTCTCTGGCTATAGGAGCATTTTGGATACCTCTTTTGACTCCTTCTTCGTTTTTGTATACGGGAGCAGTATCAATGAGGCGATAACCTGCTTGTATTGCTGTGGAGATAGCATTTTCCACCTCTCCGTCACCGGTAGCTTTATAAACACCTAAGCCAAGTCGGGGCATAGCATGCTGACTGTTTAATAATACCTGTGTATTTTCTTGCATAAGACACCTATCCTTTTACTATCAAGTTTGAAGTCCTATAAAAACTTCTAAAATATTTTAAATTATATCATAGAATAAAAAAATACGCATTATTTTTTTGTTGCAGAGGGTTTTGGAGAGTGGAAAAGCAAAATAAAATGATTAATACAAAATGTTTGTAAGATATCTTGATTAAGAGGTTTATATTTCATATACTATTAGTGGAAACGTTAAAAACAAAGAAAAAGAAATTATACTACATTGTGTAGTAAAAGAGAAAATAAAAACAAGCAAAGTGTAGAAAGAAATGATGGAGGGAATTGTGAGTAAGGGACATAAGAGACTGGCAGATTTGATGAAGGAAAAGAAACTTCTTTCTTTTGAAGTTTTTCCGCCGAAGACGGAGATGGGAGAAAAGAAACTAAAAGAGACTTTAAGTCGTTTGTCTGCTTTTTTGCCGGATTATATTTCCTGTACCTATGGGGCCGGGGGGAGTAATGTAGGGAAGAATTTAGAAGTGCTACATTTTATAGAAGAAGCCGGAGAGAATATACGGGCAGTTACCCACTTTACCTGTCAGGGGAATACAAAAGAATCTGCGAAAAGGCAACTGGACGATTATTTGTCACAAGGAGTTAGCACAATACTTGCCTTGCGGGGAGATATTCCTAAGGGAGAGAATAGAATCAGTGGAGATTTTGCTTATGCAACCGATTTGGTAGATTTTATCAAAAAAGAATACAAAGACACTTTTGAAATTGCGGTGTCAGGTTCTCCGGAGGGGCATATCGAGTGTAAATCTTTAGAGGAAGATATTTTGTGCTTGAAACAAAAAGAGGAATTAGGGGCTGATTATATTATGACCCAGTTAACTTTTGATATGGAACAGTTTAAGCGTTGGCTGGATGCCATTAGAAAGGCAGGGGTGACTATGCCTGTTGATGTAGGAGTTATGCCGGTTTTGAAAAAAGAAGCAGTGCTAAATATGTGCCTATCCAGAAATGCATGTGCCATTCCGAGAAAATTAGCAGAGATATTTTCTCGCAGTTGGTTTACTGAAGATGAAAAGGGAAATGAGCTTTTGGAGGTCAGAAAACGATTTAGAGAAGAGGGCATTGCCTATACGGTTAACCAAATCAAAGAATATAGAGCTTTGGGGGTCAATGGAATTCATCTTTATACTTTAAATGCATGGCAGGATTGTGCGGAGATTTTAGATAGAGCCGGGATATAATCCGTAAAAACTTTATAAATGGAGGAAAATATAATGAATTATAAAACAGATATTGAGATTGCACAGGAAAATACAATGCTGCCGATTACAGAGATTGCACAGGCGGCAGGAATCAACGAAAAATATTTAGAACAATACGGAAAGTATAAAGCTAAAATTGATTATCGCCTTTTGAAAGAAAATAAAAATCAAGATGGAAAATTAATTCTGGTAACAGCGATCAATCCGACACCTGCCGGGGAGGGAAAAACTACCACTACTGTAGGGCTGGCAGATGGTATGAAGAGGCTGGGGAAAAATGTTATGGTTGCTTTAAGAGAGCCTTCCCTGGGACCGGTTTTTGGAGTCAAAGGCGGTGCAGCAGGGGGCGGCTATGCTCAAGTAGTGCCTATGGAAGATATTAATCTGCATTTTACAGGGGATTTTCATGCTATAGGAGCGGCAAATAACCTTTTGGCAGCTATGGTGGATAACCATATTTTTCAAGGGAATGCTTTAGGGATTGACCCGAGAAAAATCACATGGAAACGTTGTGTAGACATGAATGACAGACAGCTTAGAAAGATTATTGATGGACTGGGAGGCAGAGTAGATGGGACTCCAAGAGAAGATGGATATGATATTACGGTAGCCTCTGAGATTATGGCGGTTTTGTGTCTGGCTAAAGATATTTCGG
>DATCYL010000146.1:0-2869 GCA_036570305.1 Lachnospiraceae bacterium | reverse complement strand
GGGTAACCAGATAGGTAATTATCGCCCGGGACAAAAATTTGCCCACGGGACAGCTTTGATTATTCACCTAAGCCCTGAAGATTACCATCATTTTATTTCTTTCGATGAAGGAGAAAAATCTGCAAACCGCACTATCAAAGGCGGACAGTTAGCTTCTGATATTAGAAATCAGGAAGAATTTTATCTCTATAAGAAAGATTACAGAGAAAATTTTATGTTTCGTTCCAAACATTTTGGTGATTGTGCTCTCATTTTTAGCAGTGGAACTTATAAGGGAAGCCTAAGCTGTATTCAAGAACAAAAAGATCTAAAAAAGGGAGAAGAATTAGGATTTTTCGAATCCGGTAATGCCTATGTGCTAGTGTTTTTTGAAAAGAATAAGGTGATTTTTGATCAGGATTTAGAAAGAAATTCAAAAAACAATTTGTTAACACAAATAAAAATGGGAGAACGGATAGGAAGCAGTTTTTATTAATATAAGAGGAAGAAAAAGTGCAAAACAAGATTAATTTTCAAAAAAAGCTGGAAGAGACTATAAAAAACTTGGAGCAAAGAGAAGAAATTCCCAGACTGTTGCTGCATAGCTGTTGTGCACCTTGTAGCAGTTATGTTTTGGAATATCTTTCCAATTATTTTTCCATTACACTCTTTTACTACAATCCTAATATTTCAGAAGAAGAGGAGTATCAAAGAAGAGTCCTAGAGCAAAAAACTTTAATAGAAAAACTACCTGTAAAACATCCAATTTCCTTTTTAGAGGGAAGACATGAACCTAAAGTGTTTTTTGATAAAACCAAGGGACTTTGGGATTTGCCCGAGGGTGGTAAGAGATGTTTTCAATGTTATGAATTACGCCTTAGAGAAAGCGCTAAAGTGGCGAAAGAAAAAGGATTTGATTTTTTTACAACTACGCTTTCGATTAGTCCTATGAAAAATGCACAAAAGTTAAACGAATTAGGGAAAATGTTGGAAGAAGAGTATGATATAGCTTATTTATACTCAGACTTTAAGAAAAAAAATGGCTATCTGCGTTCCACACAGTTGTCTAAAGAGTATCATCTTTACAGACAGGATTATTGCGGATGTATCTTTTCCAAAAGAGAAGCTAAAGAGCGGAAAGAAAAACAAAATATAAACAGATAAGAAAAGAGAGGTAAAGAAGATGGCACAATTATGGGGTGGAAGATTTACAAAGGAAACAGACCAATTGGTTTATAATTTTAATGCATCGATTTCTTTTGATAAAAAGTTTTATGCACAGGATATTCGAGGAAGTATTGCCCACGTTACTATGTTGGCAAAACAAAACATTCTCACTCATAAAGAAAAAGAAAACATTATAGAGGGGCTTCTCTCTATCCAAAAGGATGTAGAAAGTGGAAATCTTCAAATTACCTCCGACTATGAAGATATTCATAGTTTTGTGGAAGCTAACCTGATTGCACGCATAGGTGAAGTTGGCAAAAAGTTGCATACCGGAAGAAGTCGTAATGATCAGGTGGCATTGGATATGAAGCTTTATACGCGTGATGAAATTTTAGACTTAAATGATTTGCTTAAAAATTTGCTTACCGTCCTTTTAAATTTGATGGAAAAACATACAGATACTTATATGCCCGGTTTTACACATTTACAAAAAGCACAACCTATTACTCTGGCACACCACCTAGGGGCTTATTTTGAAATGTTTAAAAGAGACAGGTCGCGCTTACTTGATATTTACACAAGAATGAATACCTGTCCTTTGGGTGCCGGAGCTTTAGCCGGTACGACATATCCTTTGGATCGTGATTACACAGCCAAACTCTTAGATTTTAAAGAAGCGACGCTTAATAGTATGGACAGTGTTTCGGATAGAGATTATCTAATCGAACTTTTAAGTGCTTTGTCCACCATTATGATGCATTTAAGTCGTTTTTCAGAAGAAATTATTATATGGAACAGTAATGAGTATCGTTTTGTCGAAATCGATGATGCCTATAGCACGGGAAGTAGTATCATGCCTCAAAAGAAGAATCCCGACATCGCAGAGCTTGTCCGAGGAAAAACCGGTCGGGTTTACGGGGCACTTATGTCTTTGCTTACAACTATGAAAGGACTTCCTTTGGCTTACAATAAAGATATGCAGGAAGATAAAGAGCTTACCTTTGATGCAATAGATACCACAAAATCTTGTCTTTTGCTTTTTACAGATATGCTTTCGACCATGCATTTTTACAAAGAAGCTATGGAAAATAGTGCCAAAAAAGGCTTTACGAATGCGACGGATGCTGCTGACTATCTGGTAAATCATGGAGTTGCCTTTCGTGATGCCCACTCTATAGTTGGGCAGCTGGTTTTATATTGCCTGGACAAAAATATATCATTAGATGAGATGTCACTGGAAGAATATCAAAAAATAAGTCCTGTATTTGAAGAAGATATCTATCAGGCAATCAGCATGGAAACTTGTGTAAAGAAAAGACTTACTCTTGGTGCTCCCGGTCAAGAAGCCATGAGGGTGGTTATCGAAAAGGCAAAACTTTATTTATTGCAGGAGTAAAAGCAAAGATTTTCAGAAAAAATGATTTAACAGTTGATTTTTTTGCAAGATTGTTATAGTATTTTGTACAAAGTCAAATGTACGTGAGTTAAAAACACTTTAAGTTTCAACGTACATCTATGTAAAAGGAGAGAAAATATTATGAGTGAAAAATTACGTGTAGGAATTTTAGGTGCCACCGGAATGGTTGGTCAAAGATTTATTTCTTTATTGGAAAATCATCCTTGGTTTGAAGTAGTAACTCTTGCAGCAAGTGCCCGCAGTGCAGGAAAACGTTATGAAGATGCTGTCGGAGATAAGTGGAAAATGACAAGTCCCATGCCTGAG
>DATCYL010000145.1:0-24244 GCA_036570305.1 Lachnospiraceae bacterium | reverse complement strand
TGGTATAAAAACACTCTTACCTACCGTTTTTTGAAGTGGAGTTTAAAAATTATAGGGAAAGCCTGTGGACTTTTTGCTAGAGGAATTTACGCTCTTCCAAGTATGTGGAGCATTGTTCTTGTGGTCTTAGGCATATCCTTTATAGAGTTTATGTTTGTCATGAGTTATTCTTACGGAGCTATTTTTGGTTGGTTTCTTTTAGAAAAAATAATTATTTTACCGATTATTTTCTATATAGTCTGGATGCTTTTACAACTAAAAAAAGGCGGTGAGATTTTAGCTTCGGGAAAACTTGATTATCAAATCTCAGAAGAAAAGTTAAAAGGGGATTTTAAAGAGCATGCCCATCATTTGAATAATATAGCCAAGGGAATGAGCCTTGCGGTAGAAGAAAAAATGAAAAGTGAGAGAATGAAGATGGAATTGATTACCAATGTTTCTCACGATATTAAGACACCCCTGACTTCTATTATCAATTATTCGGATTTGATAGGCAAAGAACATAGTGAGAATGAGACTATTAATGAATATGCCGAGGTTCTTTACAGACAATCAAAACGTTTGAAACGCTTAATAGAAGATTTGGTTGAGGCATCTAAAGTTTCTACGGGAAACTTAGAAATTATCATGGCGCCTTGTCAGGTAGGAGTTATTCTTACCCAGGCGGTGGGAGAATTTGAGCAGAAAATGAGAGAAAAAAGTCTGGAGCTTATCAGCCGGCAACCCGAGGAAGAAATCTATATTATGGCGGACGGCAGAAGAATATGGAGAGTTTTTGATAATCTTTTAAATAATATTTACAAATATGCCCAGCCAAACACCAGAGTCTATTTAAGCCTAAAAAAAGAGGCAGACCGGGCAGTGATTTCCTTTAAAAACACATCCAGGGATGAGTTAAATCTTACAGCGGATGAATTTTTGGAAAGATTTACCAGAGGAGATGCCTCCAGAAATACAGAGGGAACCGGACTTGGATTATCTATAGCAAAAAGTTTGACAGAACTGCAAAAAGGTAAACTGGAGCTTTCTATTGATGGTGATCTTTTTAAGGTAGAACTTCGATTTCCCGTGATTAAGTAAATGTATATGATCTATGTTCAAACATAGTGAAACTAAAAGTTTAGAAAGAAGAGGGATTCCTAAGGGGGTCCCCCTTTTGTTATAGTGACGAGCCGGGTATAGTTTGCTAAACTGTAGGTGATGATTGCTCATTGGCTGATAAAACCTGCAAGTCGAGATATGTCCTTGTAAGCTAAAAAAGGGTGTTGACAGGTCCAAAAACTTGTATTATCATATTTTGTAAATAGAGCAAACCGATGAAAAAGAGTAGTAAGCTTATTGTCTGATTTTCAGAGAGTCACCGATGGTGGGAGTGTGGCATGAAGAGATTTGCTGAATGGACTTTTGAGGGCAACCTGAAGCTGGTGTGGTAGGAGTTGCCGGGAACCGAACCCGTTATCAATTCGGCGTGTATGATAGTACATGAGAGAGTGGACTTTTTGTCAATTTGAGTGGTACCGCGGATAATAGATAATATTACCGTCTCAAGCTTTAGCTTGAGGCGGTTTTTTGTTATGGTAACGAGCCGAGTACAGTCTAGTTTGCCAAACTGTATTCGCAACCGCTAAGCAGCCGATAGAGCATATCAAACATACTTTATGGCTGTAAGTCTTTTCCGGGAAAGAAAAAAGTTTGATACTTTCATCCTTGTTCTATACAAGTACAGCATCTAAAGGATGCAAATTTAGAAGAAAAGAGGACAAAGATATGAAGAAAAAATTAGCAGCGGTAATTATGGGAGTTCTTGTGTCAGCGACATTGGTAACCGGATGTCAGACGGGTAAGGATGCAGAGGATGGGGCAAGCAAAAAAAACATGGAATATACAATAGGAATTTCTCAATTTGCAGAACATCCGTCTTTGGATAATTGCAGGGAGGGATTTTTGGCAGGATTAAAAGAAGCAGGTATAGAAGAAAATAAAAACTTAGCGGTATCCTATGATAATGCACAGACCGATACAGGTACGGCAGCTACCATAGCAGACAGCTATGTTTCTCAAAAAGTAGATTTGGTTTGTGCAGTAGCAACACCAAGTGCTATGAGTGCCTATAATGCCTGCAAGGATACCGAGATTCCGGTTGTATATACAGCGGTAAGTGATCCTAAAGGTGCAGGCCTTGCAGGAGAAGATGGAAGTTCCATAGGAAATATTACAGGTTCTTCTGATATTTTACCGGTAGAGGAACAGTTAAAGATGATTCGCCAATTACTTCCTAAGGCAAAGAAGATAGGTATTATTTATACAACAAGTGAGGCAAATTCTATTAGTACCATTGAAATTTATAAAGACTTGAGTAAAAAATATGATTTTGAGATTGTTGAGTCGGGTATTAGTTCCGTATCGGAAGTAGAATTGGCTGCATCGAAGTTGGTAGAAGAAGTGGATTGTATCTCTAATCTTACAGATAATACGGTAGTAGAGGCATTACAAACAGTTTTGGCAAAGGCAAAAGAAGCGAAAATTCCGGTATTTGGAAGTGAAATAGAGCAGGTAAAAGCAGGCTGTTTAGCTTCTATGGGAATTGATTATTTTGAATTGGGAAAAGAGACAGGAAAGTTGGCAGCAGAAATTTTAAAGGGAGAGAAAAATGCCAAGGAGACCTCCTTTATTACTGCCAGTTCTGCTAATCTTTATGTAAATACCAAGGTAGCTGATGACATTGCCTTAACATTAGATGAAAATTATATAAAAAATGCTAAGGAAGTCTATGATACTATAGAAACAAAATAAAAGAAAAGGGGATAAGATTGTGGCATTAGTAGAAAGTGTATTGGAGCAGGGAATGATTTATGCCATTATGGCATTGGGTGTCTATATCACCTATAAAATTTTGGATTTCCCGGATTTGACAGTAGATGGAAGTTTTCCTTTGGGGGCAGCTTTAAGTGCAGTTTTAATTAATCAGGGGATAAATCCTATTCTGTGTTTGATTTTATCTTTTGTGGCAGGAACGGGGATTGGTATCTTAACGGGACTTATCAATGTGAAACTAAAGGTTAGAGATCTCTTGTCGGGAATTATCATGATGACGGCTCTGTATACAGTAAATTTAAGGATTGCCGGAAAAGCCAACTTGCCTTTCTACAATGCAAAAACAGTTTTTGACAACGCTTTTGTAAAAGCACTTTTGCCGGAGCCGATTTATCAATATAGAGTGCTGATTATTGCCTTTCTTATTTTGATTGCTGTTAAATATCTTTTGGATTGGTATATGAGCACTAAATCCGGCTACCTTTTAAGAGCGGTGGGCGATAATGAAACTTTGATTACTTCCCTGGGAGTGGATAAGGGGATTGTAAAAATTATAGGTTTGGCGATTGCAAATGGTTTGGTAGCTCTAAGTGGAAGTCTTTTTGCTCAACAACAAAATTTTTTCGATATTTCTATGAGTACGGGAACTGTGGTTATAGGACTTGCCAGTGTAATTATAGGAAGCAGTTTATTTAAAAAAATAACTTTTCTTAGGGTTACGACCAGTGTTGTTTTTGGATCTATTATCTATAAGGCTTGTGTGGCGGTGGCGATTCGCTATATGAAGTCGGTAGACTTAAAGTTAATTACAGCAGTTTTATTCCTGCTGATTTTAGTTTTGGGACGAGAAAGAAAAAGGAGGGTGAAATAATATGATAGAGCTAAAAAATATCCATAAATTTTACAATCCGGGAACTTTAAATGAGATGTGTCTTTTTGAAGATTTTAATTTAAATATTGCTGATGGAGAGTTTTTGTCAGTGGTGGGAAGTAATGGTTCAGGAAAAACCTCCCTTTTGAATTTGATTTGTGGAAGTATTGATATGGACAAGGGGGAGCTTTTAGTCAACGGAGAAAATATCAGCAGACAAAAAGAGTTTTATAGGCATAAAAAGATTGGAAGAGTCTACCAGGATCCATCCAAGGGCACTTGTCCTTCGATGACAATTTTAGAAAATATGTCCATGGCGGATCATAAGGGGAAACGATACGGACTTTCCAGGGGAAGTAATAAGGGAAAAATAGAAATTTACCAAAATATGTTAAGAGAATTAAATTTGGGTTTGGAAGATAAAATGCATACGAAAGTGGGAGCTCTCTCCGGTGGACAAAGGCAGACACTTTCACTTTTAATGGCAACTATGTCACCTATTGAATTTCTGGTTTTAGATGAGCATACGGCGGCTCTTGATCCTAAGACAGCAGAGATTGTCATGGAGCTTACGGGGAAAATAGTAAGTGAGAAAAAGATAACTACAATTATGGTTACCCATAATTTGCGCTATGCTGTTGAATATGGAAATCGTCTGATTATGATGCATCAGGGGAATATTATCATAGATAAGGCGGGAGAAGAAAAGAAAAAAACAAAGGTGGAAGATTTGCTGGATATCTTTAATGAAATAAGTATTGAATGTGGTAATTAGATAAATAAAAAGAAAAATGTACAAAGAGACTTTTACATTTGTGGTGGATAATCACAGATAAAAGTCTCTTTTTTGACAGCTTAGAAGATATGGTAGCAGAAAGTGATTTATGGTAAAATAAGAAAACAGTAAGAAGGAAAAGGTTAAAAAAATGAAAATTATTATATCTCCGGCAAAAAAGATGAGAATAGATAGAGAGAGTTATGAAGTTTTACAGTTTCCTGTATTTTTGGAAGATGCGCAAAAAATTGCTTCTTGTATGAGGGATAAGTCCTATGAAGAAGCTAAAGAAATCTGGCTTTGTAATGACAAAATAGCAGAAGAAAACTATAAAAGATTTCAGGAAATGGATTTATGTAAGGATTTGACACCGGCAGTAATTGCCTATGAGGGGATTCAGTATCAATATATGGCTCCTCAGGTCATGGATAAAAAACAAGTGGAATATATTAAAGAAAATCTTTTTATATTGTCGGGTTTTTACGGGATTTTGTCGGCATTTGACGGCGTGGTGCCTTATCGAATGGAAATGCAGGCAAAGCTTGCTATGGGAGAGAAAAAAGATCTATATGCTTATTGGGGAAGCAGACTTTATGATAAGTTAAAAGAAAAGGATAGGGTGTTTTTGAATCTGGCGTCAAAAGAGTATTCTAAATGTATTGAAAAATACTTACAGAAAGAGGATATTTTTGTTACCTGTATCTTTGGGGAAATCGTGGATGGAAAGGTTCGCCAAAAAGGAACCATGGCAAAAATGGCAAGAGGTGAAATGGTCAGAAAACTGGCGCTGGAGCAGATTGTGGATATAGAGAATATAAAAAGACTGGAAGTTTTAGATTATGTCTATAGCGAGCAGCACTCCACTAAAACTAAGTTTGTCTTTTTAAAAAAGAAATAGGAGGTTAGCCATGAAACAGTGCATGGATGCAGAGAATCTACATAGAAGATTTAAAAAAATTATTGGACAGATACAGGCAATTGATAGAATGGTAGAAGAAGATGTTCCTTGCGAAGATGTTTTAGCGCAGATTAATGCGGCAAAATCTGCTCTTCATAAGGCGGGGCAGATTGTTTTGGAGGGGCATATTCATCATTGTGTCAGAGATGGGATTATCAATGGGGATCCTGATAAAACAATAGATAGCTTTACTAAGGCGGTAGAGCGTTTTGCTAATTTTAAGTAAAAGGCGGGGGAAATTATGGAAAAATGGGATATTTATAATGAGAAAAAAGAAGTCACGGGAAAAACAATGAGAAGAAATGACTGGAATTTGAAAGCGGGAGAATACCATTTGACAGTTCTGGCGATTATTAAGAGAAGTGATGGAAAGTTTTTGATTACAAAAAGAGTGATGACCAAGGCCTGGGCTCCTGGCTGGTGGGAAGTTCCGGGAGGAGCTGTTTTAGCAGGTGAGACATCGAAAGAGGCTGTGGTAAGGGAGGTACGAGAGGAAACCGGATTAGACTTAAGGAATGCTAAGGGAGAGTGCTTTTTGACTTATCAACGCCAAAATTTAGAAGAAGGAGACAATTACTTTGTCGATGTCTACGGATTTTTTTTGGATTTTACAGAGGAGGATTTGATTCTTCAAAAAGAGGAGACGATGGATTATAAAATAGCTGGTATAGAAGAAATTCAGGAATTGGCAGATAAGGGAGTTTTTCTTCATTACGCAAGTATAGAAAAAGTTTTTGAGAAATTAAAAGATAAGCTATAAAGTATTTAAGAATTATTATTAATTTTCCCTAAAATCTATTCAATTCTTTTGAAAGATGGACTATAGTAAACAGTAGATAGAATGAAGAGAGGATGATAATGATGAAGTATAAATGGCTGCAGTTTATGCAGGGAAGATATGGGGTTGATGATTTGTCCAGATTTTTACTGGGTCTATCTCTGGCAGGAATTCTCTTGGATTTTTTTCTAAAGAGTCGAATTTTTTATGGCCTGACCCTAATTCTTGTTTTATTTGTGTATTTTCGAATGTTTTCGCGTAATATAGGGAAACGCTATCAGGAGAATATGAAATTTTTGCAGATAAAGGGACGGATTTTAGGACTTTGGACACAAAAAAGAGACTATTTGCGACAATATAAAACCCATCATATTTATAAATGTCCTACCTGTAGGCAAAAAATAAGAGTGCCAAGAGGAAAAGGAAAAATTAGTATTCATTGTCCCAAATGTCATACAGATTTTATTAAAAAGAGTTAAGGAATGCTATGTTTGGTTATATTGCAATTAATAAAAATGAGTTAAAAATTAAAGACTACAATTATTATAGAGCCTGTTATTGCGGACTGTGCGATTCATTAAAAAAGCGCCATGGAGTTTTTGCGCCAATGACGCTAAGTTATGATATGACTTTTTTGGTGCTTCTTTTGACCGGTTTATATGAGACCGCTCAGAAGGAAGGGCAAAAAAGATGTATGGTACATGCCGGACAAAAGGTAGCAATTCGGCAAAACAAATGGACGGAATATGCTGCAGATATGACAGTTTTATTGGCTTATTATAATATGCTGGATGATTGGCAGGACGAAAAGAAAATTGCAAAGTTAGTGGGAGCCAGAGCACTTAAAAAAGCATTTTTAAAAGTGCAAAAAGAATATCCCGGTCAGGCAAGAGCTGTCTATGACTATATAAAAAAGACAAAAGGCCTAGAGAGGCAGATTAGTAGCAGTATTGATGAAATTGCCGGACTTACCGGAAATGTTCTTAGAGAAATCTTTGCCTTTCAGGAAGATGAATGGCAGAAGAAGCTGGGAAATATGGCATTTTATTTGGGTAAATTTATTTACCTTATGGATGCCTATGACGATATGGATGAGGACATAAAGAAGAAAAACTATAATGTTTTGCTTGCTTACAGGGAAAGGCAGGATTTTGAGGCATGGATAGAGAATACCCTAGTACTTATGATGGCAGATTGCTCCAGAGAGTTTGAATATCTTCCGATTGTTCAAAATGTAGAGCTTCTTCGTAATATTTTATATTCGGGAGTTTGGATGCGTTATGCCCAGGTGAAAGAAAAGAGAAGAACTGAGAAGATAAAAAAAGAAAAGAGAAAGAAGTAGGAGAGAAAATGAACCCGTATGAAATATTAGGTGTTTCTGCAGATGCAAGTATGGATGAAATAAAAAAGGCATACCGCAAGTTAAGTCGGATTTATCATCCGGATGCAAATATCAATAATCCAAATAAAGCGGATGCAGAGACAAAATTTAAAGAAGTACAAAGAGCCTACAATGAGATTGTAAAAATGCGGGAGAGGGGAGAATCAGGGAACTATAGAGGTTTTGATGACTTTTACAAAAATCAGAGCCATAGGGAGGGATTTGAACAGGAGAATCTGGAATTTCAGGCTGCTTATAATTATTTGAATAATGGCTATTTTAGAGAAGGATTAAATGTTTTAAATCGTATGTCTAATCGAAATGCCCAGTGGTATTATATGGCTGCGATAGGTCATGCAGGCATGGGAAATAATGTGACGGCTCTTGACTATGCAAAGCTTGCCTCAGATATGGAACCTGATAATATGATTTACAGAAATCTATTACTGCGACTACAAAACGGAGGACAGTGGTACCAGGAGAGAGGTACTCTCTACGGTCAGCCCTTAGGAGAAGGCGGTAGTCTTTGTATGGATATTCTATGTTGGAATTTAGCCTGCGGTTGTTGTAATCCCTGTTGTTAATAAAAAGAAAAAGTCGAGAATTGTCAGCAATTTTAGTTAAAAGCTGAGAGTTCTCGACTTTTTTGTGATTCATTCCAAAAGAATTGAAATTCCAATAAAGTTTGTCCAATAGAAATTTGTCTTTGGATAATTTTTGATTTAGGATAGACTGTTTAAATAATTAGCTAAAAGTCTACTAAAATTTTGGGCGGTATCTGAAAACATATGTCCATCGTAGTCATTAAAATTTGCTAGTGAAGAATCAAAACCTTGTGACTTTAAGTCCGTATAATTGAAGTCACAGTAGGGGACTTTTAAGTCAGACAAAATGTGGGAAAAATATTTGTAGGCAAGGTCAAATTCTTCCCTGTGTTTTTCTAAAGTTTCTTTGGGGATAGGTGTAGTTACTACCACTAATTCAATGTTCTTCTTATCGCAGAACTTTTTAAGTTTGACTAAATAGGAATATTCCCTGGAACGGATATCATCATTGGACCAGAGAACCAAATTAAGATTGGTATGGTTGGGGTTTTCTACTCGATGAATGCCCATAAAACCGTTTTGGTGATAAACCTGTCCGCTACTTTCATAGACGGAAGCCAAATAATTCTTATAATCGTGGCTTTTTTTCATTTTTAGATTTTCACTTATTTTTTCACGACTTAAATTCTGACGATGCAGATACCAGGGAAACAAGAGGGTTCTAAAATCTGCCTTTGCCATCTTATAAAATCCGTATTCCGCTTTATTAAAACCAAAGGGCATCTGATGATAAAATCCGGCGTAAGTCGCATCCTGACTTGGAGAAGCTACCCAGTAGCCAGGATCTAATACATAAACGATACGCTTTAGGGGATTACATTTTGCAGCTTCTTTAGCTATAAAGTAAGAATCATCCAAATATTCACCGCCATAGCAGAAATTAAAACTCTTTCCATTAGTAATATTATCTACTACCGTCGGGTCAATACCGGCTGCACCGTGCGATGCTCCGACATAAAGCGTGTCATACTGACCTTTACTAATCTCATGAAAGGCAATGCGAAGTACCGGCTGTATAATCATGAGATGATTTAATAAAAGGTTTAGGCAAAGGATGAGAATACAGGGGATGGCTATCCACAGAGATTTTTTAAAAATTCGCATAGATAAATCCTCCTTGTACAGTAGGTACTTGTCCCAGGAGAGGGAGTAAAAGTAATAGAGAAAGATAAATAAAAACTTTTATATAGGATGGAAGTTTTAAAAATCTTTCAAAAGGTTTTATTCCATTTTCTTCTAAAAAGCTTACCATAAATATAAGCAAAATTGATAATCCGATAATGCCACACCGCATAGAAACTCTGCTGATAGAAGAAAAGGTTTGAGATATATGAGCGGGACTTAAAAGAGTAAATTCGGTAACTGTTTTTCTAATCATGGAAAAAGCCTGAGAAACCGAAGGTGCTCTGTCAAAGAACCAGCTAATATTTACTAATAAAAAGGTTCTAAAAATCTGAAAAAGGTGCCAACCTCTTTGGCTGTCCTTGATAGATAATTGCTTTTTTATTTTGCGGTAGCGGTCGGCAAGCAGTCCGCTAACGCCGATAATCAGTCCGTTATACAAACCATAAATAATATAACGCCATTCCGCTCCGTGCCAGATGCCGACTACGAAAAAAACAATTAAATTGGCGATGCAGATAGGAAGACTGCGTCCCAGTTTTTTGCCTAAGTGTTTTTTTAGAAAACGGGACAGTTTGCTCATCCACTTGGAGAGAGAGACAGGGTAAAAGACATAATCTTTCATCCAAGTTCCCAAAGTGATATGCCACCGGTGCCAAAAATCGGTAATAGAAGTCGCAAAAAATGGTTGTTTAAAGTTTGGAGTAAGGCAAATACCAAAGAGCATGGCAACACCCTCAACCACGTTCATACCACCGGAGAAATCTCCGTAGAGCTGAGCAGAATATCCCAACACTCCCAAAATCATATAAGGACCGGAAAGTTCCTGATAATTAGAAAAAATATAATCCACAAAAGGTGCAATGGTATCTGCGAGGACTAATTTTTTAAATAAACCAAAGAGGATAAAAAGAAGCGCCCTTTGAAAAAGCTCTGTATTGGCTTTGTGAGGCGTAAATAATTGCTTTCCGAGGTCTGAAAATCTGGAAATGGGTCCTTGCAGAATTTGAGGGAAAAAAGATACAAAGAGTGCAAATCGAAAAGGATTGGTCTCTGCCTTTTCTTTTTTCCAATAGACGTCCAAAAGGTAACCCATGGATTGGAAAGTGTAAAAGGAAATTCCCAAAGGAAGTACAAGTTCCTTTAAGGGGATTTCTGTATGAAAAATCCTCATAATATTAAAAAGAACGAAATTTGTATACTTTAGATAGGCTAAAATCCCAAAATTAAAAAGCAAGGCAAAAATAAGAATCCACCGATTTTGATTTTTGCCTTTGGAGCCTTCGTTATTTTTTTGGATAAGACGTCCACAAAAATAAGTGGATAGGGTCACTGACAAAAGATAAATGACAGTTTTGAAACCTGTAGAAAGATAATAAATATAACTAAAGATTAACAACCATATCCACTGGTATTTTTGGGGAATGAGATAGTAGCCTACAAAAGCGACTAAGACAAAACATACAAAGAGTAAAGAGGTAATAGACATTTGTCATCTCCTTTAGTCATTTTGAAGTCGTTTCACCATATCCATTAGGGCAGAAGCGGAATTAAAGTTTTCCGGGATGATGTCTGCCGGTGTAATAGAAATATCAAAGGCATCTTCCAATTCGCTTACAATAGAAAGAATTGCAAAAGAATCTAAGATTCCATCATCAATTAAAGTTGTACAAGTTGCATAATCTGCATCCGGTTGAATTTCTTCTAAAATTTCTAATAACTGTTCCATAAAAAATCTCCTTTTTCATATAGTTTTGTGAAAATAATAAAATACAGACAAGATGTCTTTGTTAAAGCTTTCTTTTAATTTCAAAAAAAGTATAGCAAAAAAAATTATACTTGGGTAGACGTATTTGTATTGAGAGGGTAGGTAGCCAGCCCATCTCGATAAAGAATCAGTCCCTCTTTTTCGCTGTAGCCATAGACTTTGGGCAGATTACGACTTAAAAAGAGATAAATCCCCTCGGTGATTGAGTAAGCACCCAATTTCTCAAAAAGGAGATAGTCTCCTAAACTTAAGTTTTGGTTCTCATATTGTCTGACAATAACATCGCCCACAGTGCATAAAGAACCACAGATACACCAGGAATCTGCTTTTGTTGCTTCTACCTTAAGAGGGGCTGATAAATCTCCCTTAAAATGGGCGATAGTAGGTAATTTCATGGCCATGGACTGCCCGTAATAATTTAAGTGGTTAATCCCTCCGTCAACGATACAGTAATTAGTCTTGTGGCTGGTCTTTGTATCGATGACCTGGGTTAGGTAATATCCGCAAAGAGCGGCGATATAGCGTCCCATTTCCAATACGATTTTTCCCTGAAAACGCATAGAGGAGAGCATTGTCCGAAATTCCTTTAAAAGACTTACATCATCTACTAAATCTTCCCCTTCAAAGTAAGGAATATAAAAACCGGGACCGTATTCCAGCAAAGGAACCTTGTGTGGCGTGGAGGATTCAATTTCATCTATGAAATCATCTAAGCGTGCAAGTTCTTTGGTCTGCTTTTTTAAGCCTTTTTTTTGTGTGCCGGAATAATATTGAATTCCATGAAAAATAAGTGTTTTACAAGGCCAGTCTTTTAAAAGAGAAAGTATAGTATCCTCATCCATACCGAATTGGTTTTTGGAAGATAGGCGGAGTAAAACCTGTAACTTATATCCTGTGTGCTCGGCAAGATCCTTTAAAATAGCAAGATGAAGGGGAGATTCTACGGTATAAATGCCCTTTCCTTGATAAGTAGTAACTACGCGTGAGATTTCTTTGTATTCCTTATTGACACCGGACAAGACAATTGTTTCCATAGCAATGGAGTGAGCTTCGCAGATGGCAAATTCTCCGGGAGAACATACCTCAAAGGAATCAACTTCTTCTTTTAGGGCATCCAGTAAAAATGGATTTGCTTTCATAGCATAACAGATAGAGGCTGCCGAAGACAGATGCTCTTTGATAGTTCTTACGTTTTGTCTTAAAATATCCAAATCAAAAATATAAGCAGGAGATGTCTTATTTTTGATTAGTTGGCGGATGATTTCTTTTTGCATAAATAGTCCTCCTTTAACTTGTTGCGGTCAATTTTTCCGTTTTTTGTAATAGGAAGCTGTTCCATTTGTAAAAAAAGATTAGGGACCATATAAGGAAGTAGGCTCATTTTTAGTTTGGTAACCAATTCCTTTTTATCAATGGTTCCCTGATAAAAACATAGAATCTTATTTTTCTCTTCCAAATAAATGCAAGAGTTTCTGGTGATTTCCGGAATTTTATCAAGTGCAGCCTCGATTTCTCCAAGCTCTATTCGATGCCCCATGTGTTTAATCTGAAAATCTTTTCTGGATTTAAAACATAAAAGCCCATCTTCATTATAATATGCCAAATCTCCTGTACGATAAATCATCTCAGGATAATGTGGGTTTAGGGGATTTTGAACAAAGGCTTTGTTGGTCTGCTCCCAGTTTCCAAAATAACCGAGGGCAAGAGCTGTTCCGGATACGCAAAGTTCTCCGCAAGAGTTGGCATTTGTAATCTCTTTATTGTCTTCATCAAGAAGAAATACTCTTTCATTTTTAAAAGCTTTTCCTATAGGTAGTATCTCTCCTGCCTGAAATTTTTTCTCGATTTTATAATAAGTGCAGTTACAAGTGATTTCCGTAGGTCCATAAAGATTTACAAAATCCGCTTGAGGATAAGCCTCCTGCCATAGGCTAAGATGCTTAATGGGCATTACCTCTCCGCTAAACATAACTTTTTTAATGGTGGCGGGGATTTTGTAGGTAAAACCTTTGAGGGTGGTAACCATACATAATGCAGACACCGCCCAAATAAGAGTGGTTACGGAATGCTCCTCTAAGTAATCTAAAAGCTTGGTAGGAATGGAAAAATATTTTTTGGGAATAATTACCAGACTGGCCCCTACCTTTAGAGCAGAATAAATGTCTTTTACAGACACATCGAAGTCAAAAGGAGCCTGGTTTCCTATGCGTTCATCTGCGCCTATGGAGAATGTTTCAGTAAAACAATCGATAAAGTCAATCACAGAGCGATGGGATACAACAACTCCCTTTGGAATGCCGGTAGAACCAGAAGTGAAAATTCCATACAAGGGGTCAATATCCAGACTTTGGTTACGAATTTCGGCAAGTCTTGTTTCGTTTTTGTCAGTGGACCGCAAATCTTCCAAAAGATAGATAGAGCCCTTAAAGGGAAGTTCCTTTGCTTTTTTAAAAGTATCCTTTGTGGCTATCAGTACCTTGGCCTGTAAGGTTTCCAATATATGGCTGGCTCTGGAAGCCGGTTGCTCGGGATCAATCAAAATATAAAAGCAACCGGCAGATATAATGCCTAAAAAGAGGGCGTAAGTGTCGGCGCTTTTTTCCATATAAACGGGAATGGGCATTTTCGGTTGGCTAAAGTTTAATATAGCTGAGCCGATAGAATCTGCCAAATCCTTTACTTCTTGGTAAGTATACTGTTTGTCTTCACAAACAACAGCTGTTTTTTGAGGGTGTGCAAGAACGCAATTATCCAAATAATCTAAGACGTTTTTGTTCAAGGTAGCCTCCTTTCTGTAAAAATACTGTTATCTAAGTGTAATCTTAGATAGTATATCATGATTCTACAATAAAAACGATAAAGCAATTCTTAAAAAAACTTAAAAAAGCTAAGGGGACTTCTGGAAAAATTGAGGAAACTTAAGGGGGCAAGATGATAAAAGACTTTACAGACTAAGCCTTTTTTAATATAATACTATCTATAAAACTGCAAATGCAGTGATAAAGATAAGGCTTAGATGGGAAGAAGTACATTAAGCTTGCATTTTTAGAGAGTATCTGTTTGGTGGAAAGATATAATGCAAATAATGGAAATACATCCCGGAGCTGCTTACCTGAACACAAGTGTCAGTAGGGAAAGACGGAGGCACCCGATATCGTGCAGGAGTGTGTTAGCACTCCATGAGGAAAGTTCTTGTAAAAGACTTTTAAACAGAGGTGGTACCGCATAATTTGCCCTCTGCTGACAAACTTTGTCGGCAGGGGGCTTTTTGTTATGGCTGTAAGTGCCTGTTATAGCTAAAGAATTCAGTAGCTATAATATTTGCCTTTAATCCCGGAGTGTATTTGGAATGTAAAAAAGGAGGATAAAATGAAGATTTATGATGAATTGGTAGCGAGAGGACTCATCGCACAAGTGACAGATGAAGCAGAGATTAAGGAGTTGGTAAATGAGGGAAAGGCGACCTTTTATATAGGTTTTGACCCGACGGCGGACTCTCTTCATGTAGGTCATTTTATGGCATTGTGCCTGATGAAACGTTTACAGATGGCGGGTAATAAGCCGGTTGTTTTGGTAGGCGGAGGAACCGGTTATATAGGAGATCCATCCGGAAGAAGTGATATGCGCTCTATGATGACGCCTGAAATTATCCAGCATAACTGTGACTGCTTTAAAGCACAGATGGAAAAGTTTATCGAATTTGGAG
Source organism: Lachnospiraceae bacterium (assembly GCA_036570305.1). Classification (GTDB taxonomy): domain Bacteria; phylum Bacillota; class Clostridia; order Lachnospirales; family Lachnospiraceae; genus JAQVHQ01. The sequence goes on along the minus strand of DATCYL010000145.1, from coordinate 9,466 downwards.
AAGATAAGGCGATTATGGTAAATAATGCCGATTGGCTTTTGAAACTGAATTATGTGGATGTCTTAAGAGAAGTAGGACCTCATTTTTCTGTAAATAATATGCTCCGTGCGGAATGTTATAAGCAGAGAATGGAAAAAGGATTGTCCTTCTTGGAGTTTAACTATATGATTATGCAGTCTTATGATTTTTATCACTTATTCCAAAATTATGGCTGTAATATGCAGTTTGGAGGAGATGATCAGTGGTCTAATATGCTTGGAGGTACAGAACTTATTCGCAGAAAATTAGGAAAAGATGCCTATGCTATGACTATTACTCTTCTTATGAATTCTGAGGGTAAGAAAATGGGAAAAACAGCCAACGGAGCAGTTTGGCTGGATCCCAATAAAACTTCTCCTTTTGAATTTTTCCAATATTGGAGGAATGTGGGAGATGCAGATGTTTTAAAATGTATCCGTATGCTTACCTTCCTTCCGTTGGAAGAGATTGAAAAAATGGATAGTTGGGAAGGTGCCAAGTTAAATGAAGCTAAAGAAATCTTAGCTATGGAGCTTACCAGCCTTGTACATGGGGTAGAGGAAGCAAAAAAAGCACAGCAGGCTTCTCATGCCCTTTTTGCCGGAGGCACTGATGATGAAAATATGCCGACAACGGAACTTAAAGAAGAGACTTTGACTGATGGAGTTATTTCTGTTTTAGATTTGCTTCTTGCTTGTGGGCTGGCGGCATCTAAAAATGAAGGCCGTCGTTTAGTCACTCAGGGTGGAGTCTTTTTGGATGATAAGAAGGTAGAAGGCATCGAACGTATGGTGAGTAAAGAGGAATTAAAGGCCGGGGTAAAAATTAAAAAAGGAAAGAAAAAATTCCATAAGGCTATTTTAAAGTAAGCCTGAAGTTTTATAGAATATTAATATATCCCCTTTTGGAAATTATGCTATAATATTTTTATCTTTTAAAAGATAAGAGAGTATAGAATTGTTTACAAAAGGGGATTGTTTTATGAAGATAAATAAAAAAGGTATCTTATTAGGTGGTTTGTTTTGTTTGTCTGTGATGCTGCTTTCAGCTTGCGGGAAAAAAGAATCAAAAGAAATTGCCTTAATAGAAACAGAAAAAACAAAGTCGACAGAGGCTGTGTATGGGGAACTTTTGCGAGGGATAGAAGTCTTTGCAAAGACGAATCGGATGGATTATCAGGTAATAGAAAGTAAAAATAATGAAAAAGAAAACTGTGAAGATGCTATAAAGCAGGCTATCAAAGATGGGGCGAAAGTAATTGTTTTATATGGGGAGAAGATAAGTCCGGCGGTTTATGATATGCAACTAAAGCATAAAAGAACAGAGTTTTTGTTTTTTGAGGGAATTCCTCAAAATGATAAGGGGAAAGAAAAGTTTAGAGAAAACACCTCTTCTATCTATTTTAAGGAGCAGGAGGCAGGCTTTTTGGCGGGATATGCTGCTGTAGCGGAAGGGCATCGAAAACTGGGTTTTATAGAGAGTAAAAGTAACAAAGAGGCGAAAGAATATGGCTCAGGATTTGTACAGGGAGCAGAGCTGGCAGCCAAGGTGTTAAATTTAGGACAGGGAGAAGTAAATATTCGTTATAAGCGTATAGAAAATGGTAATCTATCTCCTGTAACTTCGGGGTTGGCAAGAACTTGGTTTAGCGAGGGAAGTGAGATCATTATGACTGGGGAAGAAAGCCTTTTGGATAATGTCTTTATCGGTGCAGGCGGCCAGGAGAATAAAAAGGTGATTGTAGCGGGAGACTACCAGGGAGAATCTACCATGATAGAAACATGGGCAAAGCCGGATTATGCAGGTGCCATAAATTATTTACTGACTGCTTATAAGGATAAAAAACTCAGCGGCGGAGAGAAGATGTATTTGGGGATTTTGGAAGATGGTGTGGGCTTGTCGATGGACTCCTCCACATTTCAAAATTTCAGTAGAGAAAACTATAAGGGGCTTATAAAAGCTTTCAAAGAAAAATCTTATCAGGTGATTGCTGATTATGTCCCGGGTGGGGACGTTTCTTTGGAGACAAATTTGGTAACGTTGAGCATAGAAGAATAAGAAAGAGGGGAATAACTTCCATATTTAGTTTCAGGGAAGAGTTATTTCCCTTTTTCTTTCTATATATAGTAGTCTTGGAGTGTGAAAAATCACAAAAAATATAAAAAGGCGTAAAGAAAATGTAAAAAATAAAGGTGTTTTTGGGGAAAATAGGTCTGTATTAAAGGGAAACTTGAAAAAAATGCTCAAATATGCTAATATATTAGACAAATTCAGGTGATATATTGCAAAAATGTTACAGACAATTAAGAAGGTAAAGGAGTCGGAATGAAGAAGAGATTATTAGGTTTAGGACTGGTCTTAGTATTAACCGCAGGGCAATTGCTATCTGTGAACGCTTCAAAGGAAGACTTAAAAAAGCAGAGGGCTGCGACTGCCGGTAAGTTGTCGGAAGCGACTAAAAAAATATCGAACATTCAAGGTCAACTGAATATATTAAGCAAGGAAATTGACACAGTAAATACCGATTTGGTCAATGTCATGGTTCAAATTGAGGTTTTAAAAAGTGATATAGAGAAAAAACAGGAAGAATTGGCACAAACACAGAGAGATTTAGAAGTGGCAATTGCCAATAAAGATAGACAGTATGCGGATATGAAAAAAAGAATTGCTTATCTTTATGAAAATGGTGGTAATGCTGCTTGGATGTCAATGATGCTAAGTGCCGATAATTTATCGGATCTTTTAAATAAGGCAGAGTACACACAGCAACTCTATGATTATGATAGAAAAAGTCTGGAAGCCTTTATAGCAACAGTCCAAGAAGTGGAGGACTTACAAAATCGCTTAGAGAGTGAAAAGGCTGAATTAGAGGAGATGGAGAAAAGTCTGGAGGGGCAGCAGGCAAGTCTTGAAAGTCTTTTGGCGGAAAAACAGGCAAGCTCCTTGGATTATCAGGGACAGCTAGCTGTAGTAGAAAGTCAGGCATCTCAGTATGCACAGCTTTTGGCAGCACAAAATCAGCAGATTCAGGCGATTGAGATGGAGGAAGCTAAAGCTGCCCAAGCGGCTCGCAGAGCACAGCAGGAAAGATCGGTAGCGGAGGGACAAAGAGGAGAAAATCGCCAGAGAGGTGAGCAGGCAGAAAGGCTTAGAGAGTCTATGGGAACTTCTACAGAAAGACGCTCTTCTTCTACATCCGGCGGGGTGAGGAGAAATTCCGGTAATGGCGGGGAAACTTCTCAAGGAGGCAGTTCGAAAGCTTCCGGAGTAGGTGCATCGGCAGCCAGTTATGCGACAAACTTTGTGGGTAACCCTTATGTATGGGGTGGAAGCAGTCTGACTAATGGAGCGGATTGTTCCGGTTTTGTAAGTAGTGTATATGGAAAATATGGATATTCTCTTCCTCATTCTTCTGCAGAGTTGGCAAGTGTAGGAAAGTCTGTTTCTTATTCTGAGGCTCAGGCAGGAGATATTATCTGCTATTCAGGTCATGTGGCAATCTATCTTGGAGATGGTAAGATTGTACATGCAAGTAATGCAAAGGACGGAATCAAAGTAAGTGATAATGCAGCTTACAGAACGATTGTTTCGGTAAGGCGTTTAGGATAAGCAGTTATCAATGCCGGGGTTGTGCATGGCAACATGTGCAGCCCTTTTATTGTTATGGCGATGAGTCGAGCGCAGTCCACTTGCCAAACTGTATTCGGTGGCTGCTAATCAACTGATAGAGCTTGTAAAGTGTGTTTTATCGATGTAAGTATTCAGTATAGGTAGGTCTATTTTACCTTTTACTTTAGGTGTTTGTTTTAAAGCCTCCTATTTTTAGGAGATAGAAGTAACTGATTTGCTGTATATATAAAAATAGAAGAAAGATTTTGGTGAGATTTATATGAAGATTATAATAAAAGAGATGAGAAAATTACTGCTGCCCCTATTTTTGCTTTTTCTGTTAGCCGGCTGTAGTTTGCAGACGAAAGAAAGTCAAGCTGTCTTTAGGGAAAGTATAGAAAAAAATCAAAGTGCTGACCTAGAAAATAGCGATGATATAACCTTAAAGGAAAATGATTCCTATACCTCAAAGGAAGAGGTAGCTTTCTATATTTATCAATTTGGGAAGCTTCCGCCAAATTTTATTACAAAAAAGGAAGCTAAAAACTTAGGATGGGATAATAGTAAGGGAAATCTTTGGGAAGTAGCCCCGGGTAAAAGTATAGGGGGAGATTTTTTTGGAAACTATGAGGAGGTTCTGCCCGAGGGAAAATATAAAGAGTGTGATATTGATTATGATGGGGGATACAGAGGTAAAAAACGTCTTGTTTACGGAGAAGACGGAAGTATTTACTATACAGAAAATCATTATAAGAGTTTTGAAAAATTGTATTAGGAGGATTTGCATATGAAACAGTTATATTTTGCGGTAGATGATGATTTTTCTTTTGGGGAGTGGTGCAGGCAAGAGCAAAATAAAAAATATTTTCCGGAGTATTTTGGAGAAAATTTGGATGCTTTTTATGATGTGATGACAGAGACGGAAGAAAATGTGACAATAAAAATTGTGAGTGAGGGAAGAATCAAAGGAAAAGAGGGGAAAAAATTACTGAAGGTTGTGGAGGATATTATAAGGGCAAATCGCCATGTTTTTTTGGTGTTGGAGCAGATGGATTATTAGGTAGAAAAACAAGATAAAGAGAGGGCAAAGCTTTTAATAAAGGGGCTACTTTAGAGTGGCTCCTTTTTTGTTATAGCAATGGGCGGGTAAAGAATTGCATAGGAAAAACTGTTTTAGGATATTTGAAAAATAGAGAAAGGAAGCCATTGACAAGATTTCACCTACTGTATATATTATATATATACAGTAGGTGCGGTTAGAAAGGATGCTTATGAAAATTATCATTCAAAACACATCAGAATTTCCAATTTATGCTCAAATTGAACAGCAAATTATAGAGCAAATTTTAGACGGAAGCATAAAAGCGGGTACGGTATTGCCCTCTATTCGCAAGCTTGCAAATGAGTTGGGGGTCAGCGTGATTACCACGACAAGAGCCTATAGCGAATTAGAGCAAAAAAAGTTTGTGGCATCCGTACAGGGCAAGGGAACCATTGTGTTAGATCAAGACAAAGAAGGTTTAAAAGAAAAATTTCAAGGACAGGTAAGAGAAACTTTAAAGGAGCTTGTAGCAAAATCAAAAAGAATGGACTTGGAAAAGAAGAGCTTACATGATTGGGTTGAAGAATTTTGGAGGGAGGATTAGTTGATGGATATTTTGCAAGTAAAGGAAGTCAAAAAGAAATATCCTACATTTTGCTTAAATAATATTTCTTTTCGTATTCCGGCAGGAACTATTATGGGGTATGTAGGGCAAAATGGAGCAGGGAAAACAACGACCCTAAAGGCTTTGATGGGACTGATAAAAAAGGATGAGGGTGAAATTAAGATTTTAGGGCAAACTTTTGAGGAAGATGAGTTGTCTTATAAAGATAAGATTGGATTTGTAGGGGATGCTTCTTATTTTCCGGAATGTTTTACCGTTCGAGAAATTCGTTCAATTCTTAAGACTTTTTATAAAAGCTTTGATGAAAAGAAATTTGATGCTTTTATAGAAAAATGGGATTTACCTGTAAAGGTAAAGGTTAAAGAATTTTCAAGGGGAATGCTGGTAAAATTAATGTTTGCGTCGGTTTTGTCTCGAGATACAAGGATATTGATTTTAGATGAGGCGACCAACGGGCTTGACCCTCTGGTGAGAAAAGAAATTTTGAGTCTCTTAAGAGACTATGTAGAGGATGGAAGTAGGGCGATTCTTTTTTCTACCCACATAATGGAAGACTTGCAGGATATTGCGGATTATATTTTCTTTATTGATAAGGGGGAGAGGGTCTTTTGCGATACTAAGGATGCTGTTTTGGAAAAATATATTCTTGTAAAAGGAGGACTTTCGGATTTGAATGAAAGTCTGGAGAGGTATCTGATTGGAATTGATAAAAATGCCTTTGGATTTGAAGCATTGTATTGCATAGAAGATGATTTTATACTGCCACCAAGCCTGGTTACGGAAAAGGCAGACATAGATAAAATTATTGTGCATTTACTGGCAGAAAGGAGACAATATGATTAGTTTAAAATATTGTAAAATCGATATGATTCGGGCAAAGTCTATGTGGTGGTTTTGTATTTTATTTCCTTTACTCTCTTTACTTATCTACCGGTCGGACCATTTTCAAAATATGCCTATGGGGAGTATTGTTTACAGCCTTTTTGGAGCTTTGGTTTTTGCAACAATTCCCATGAGAACGGAGCAGGCTTACGAGAGCGGTTTTATAGAGATGTTGCCCGGCAAAAAGGGAATGCAAAGTGCGGGACACTTTTGGTTTGGTTTGTTTTCCTGCTTTTTCTTTTATATTTTAGCTTTGGTCTTTTTAAGCTTAGCCCATCTTATCAGCCCCGGTATGTTTGTTTGGCAGGGGAATTTCAAAGAAATCGGAGGACTACACCTTGTAATGCTCGGTTGCGTTTTGCTTCTCATTGGTTTAGAGTGCTTTTTTTTGAGCAGCTTTCGTTTTAAAAGTCTTCAGGTAATGGCAATTATCAGTATGCTGCCGGCGTTTCTTTTCTTTTTCGGAAGTAATTATATTATGGAAAATCATAGAGATTTTTTTGGGATTTTAATAAAAAATGTGCAAGGGATTTCTCCCGTCCTTATTTTTGTTTTTTCTTTGCTTTTTTATGGTTTTTTAGCCAAGCTATGTGTATGGATTATAAAAAAGAGAGGCTAGGAAAAATAATGGATAGAAAAGAAAGTGTTGAATTGACTGTATTATGTATGATTGAACATGGGACAAAAGTTTTGTTGCAAAACAGACGAAAAGAGGATTGGCAAGGATATACTTTTCCGGGAGGACATGTTGAGCGGGGGGAGTCTTTTGTAGATGCAGTTGTAAGAGAAATAAAAGAGGAGACGGGATTGGATATTGCAAATCCTATACTTGTAGGAATCAAACAGTTTCCTATAAAAAAGGGGCGTTATCTAGTATTGCTCTTTAAGAGTGAACGATTTAAAGGAAAATTAAAGTCATCTAAGGAGGGGGAGATGACTTGGGTAGAGTGGGAAGAAATTTCTAAGATGGACTTAGCGGATGGTTTTGATGATTTGGTCAAGGTAATGAAAGATGACAAACTTACGGAAGTACAATATGTGGTGGACGGAGAAGATTGGAGACCGGTAGTGCGATAAATAATGGTAAGAAAAGGAGATAAATAAAAGATAGTCTGTATTTTCAAGGGAATGAAGATATGGACTATTTTTGTCTTGGGGCTTTGCAAAATAAATTTTCAGAAATTAGCACTCAACACTTGACAGTGCTAATAATAGGTGTTATATTTTCCGTAGAACAAAGAGGTTACTTGTTTTGTGGAGGTAGTGGATATGAATATTAGTAAATTTACGCAAAAGTCTATGCAGGCAGTGCAGGATTTAGAAAAGATTGCTTATGATAAGGGACATCAGGAAATTGAGCAGGAGCATCTTCTTTATGCACTGCTTAATCAAGAAGACAGCTTGATTTTAAAAATGATAGAAAAGATGGAAATCGACAAAAACCATTTTGCAAATACCTTAAACCAAGCTTTGGAAAAAAGAGTGAAGGTGCAGGGGGGGAAACCCTATGTAGGTCAATATTTAAACCAGGCACTCATTTATGCAGAGGATGAGGCGAAAGCTATGGGGGATGAATATATTTCTGTGGAGCATTTGTTTTTGGCTCTTTTGAAAAATGCAAGTCCTTCTATGAAGAAAATATGGCAGGAGTATGGTATTAGCAGAGAAAGATTTTTGCAGGCTTTAAGTACAGTACGAGGAAATCAAAGGGTGGTTTCGGACAATCCGGAAGCGACCTATGATACCTTGAGTAAGTATGGTCAGGATTTGGTAGAAAAGGCGAGAAATCAAAAGTTAGATCCGGTTATTGGACGCGATGCAGAAATTAGAAATGTCATCCGTATTTTATCCAGAAAGACCAAGAATAATCCTGTCTTAATCGGTGAACCGGGAGTAGGAAAGACAGCAGCGGTAGAGGGATTAGCACAGCGTATCGTAAGGGGAGATGTGCCCGAGGGATTAAAAAATAAAAAGATTTTTGCTTTGGATATGGGAGCCTTAGTGGCAGGTGCCAAGTACAGAGGAGAATTTGAAGAACGTCTAAAAGCGGTTTTGGAAGAAGTGAAAAAAAGCGAGGGTGAGATTATTCTCTTTATCGATGAGCTTCACTTGATTGTAGGCGCCGGTAAAACTGATGGTGCCATGGATGCCGGAAACATGCTAAAGCCTATGTTGGCAAGAGGAGAGTTGCACTGTATAGGGGCGACTACCTTAGACGAATATCGCCAGTATATCGAAAAGGATTCGGCTTTAGAGAGAAGATTTCAGCCGGTTATGGTGGATGAGCCAACGGTGGAAGATACCATTTCCATCCTAAGGGGGCTAAAGGAGCGTTACGAGGTTTATCATGGCGTCCATATTACTGACGGAGCCCTGGTTGCTGCCGTAACCCTTTCTCAACGCTATATTTCCGATAGATTTTTGCCGGATAAGGCAATAGATTTGGTAGATGAGGCATGTGCTTTGATAAAAACGGAGCTTGATTCTTTGCCAACGGAGTTGGATGAAGAGCAAAGAAAGATGATGCAGATGGAAATAGAAGTGGCTGCTCTTAAAAAGGAAACCGATAACTTAAGTAAGGAGCGTCTTTTAAATCTGCAAAAAGAGTTGGCAGAATTAAAAGATCATTTTATGGCACAAAAGACCCAGTGGGAGAACGAAAAATCTTCTGTGGAAAGATTGCAAAAGTTGCGTGAACAGATAGAAGAGATGAATGGACGTATTCAAAAGGCGCAAAGAGAGTATGATTTGGAGTTGGCAGCTAAGTTGCAATACGGAGAGCTTCCCAAATTGCAAAATATGTTGGCAAGCGAAGAAGAAAATATAAAAAAGAAAGATCTTTCTCTTGTTCACGAGAGTGTTACGGAAGAGGAAATTTCTAAAATTGTTTCCAGGTGGACCGGTATTCCTATTGCCAAGTTGACAGAAGGAGAGCGAAGTAAGATTTTGGCATTAGAGAGTGAACTTCATAAAAAAGTGATTGGTCAGGATGAGGCTGTGCTAAGAGTGTCGGATGCTATTATTCGTTCCAAGGCGGGAATCAAAGATCCGTCAAAGCCAATCGGTTCCTTTCTTTTTTTAGGACCGACAGGAGTAGGAAAAACAGAGCTTGCTAAAACTTTGGCGGGAAATCTTTTTGATGATGAGAGCAATATGGTTCGCATTGACATGAGTGAGTATATGGAGAAGTACTCGGTATCCAGATTGATTGGAGCACCTCCGGGATATGTAGGTTATGAGGAAGGGGGACAACTGACAGAGGCTGTCAGAAGAAAGCCCTATTCAGTGGT
>DATCYL010000144.1:0-3155 GCA_036570305.1 Lachnospiraceae bacterium | reverse complement strand
CTCCCATTGTATATAAAAGTCTTGATGCTACACAATCCGCTTCTTTTACAATTGCCAAAAGCAAATGCTCGCTTCCTACTTTTTCTTTGTGATAAAAGTCAGCCTCTACTTGGGCATTTTTTAAAACTTCTTCCGCCTTTGGTGTAAATAAATAGTCGGATTCCTCCTCTTTTTCACCCGGCACAATCAGCTTATCTATCAAAGTTAGCAATTGCTCCTTTCCAAGTGACGCCTCCTTTAAGATGGCTGCCGCCGTCGCATTTTCCTCCTCCATCAGGGCAAGAAGTAAATGTTCTGTCCCCACATAAAAATGTTTTTTCAATTTTGCCAAACGCTTGGCCCTTTTTATTATTCTAACTACTTGTTCCGTATATTTTTTCATTCTATTCTCCTACTTTTCCCCTACCTACTTAAGGAAGCCTCATCATATTCCTTATAAATATCTTCTATCAACGAAAGGACTTCTTCTTTAGTCACATTTTTACAATAGCCTTTAGTAATAGCCAAGGTAAAATCTTTTTTCATTTCTGAAAGAACCTGTAGCTTATCCTGGTCTACCGCAATCACAGCCCCACGCCTTTTATCCATATCGACAAACCCCTCTTGTCTTAGTACTGTATAGGCTTTATTTACCGTATGCATATTAATCCCTACATACTCTGCCATCTGTCGAACTGAAGGAAGAGTATCTCCGTTTTTTAATCGCGACAGGGCAATTTCTTTTATAATATAATTACGTAATTGTAAATATATAGCTTCTCTACTCTCAAAATCTATTTCAATATACATAAGCTTCACCTTTCATTTGTTACACTATAGATATAACAAATCTTAATCCAAAAATCAATTTTCTATTCATCTAAAGATAGAATTTCTTGTATGATTTTTAAATTTTCAGGAGCAATCTTATCAAAGTTCCCCTCTGCATAATTTTTCCAGTCTTCTTCTCCAACATCTCCTATATTTGTTTCCAAATCCTTTTTATTGTTTTCTTCAATTCTTTGTTTTAAATCTTCATGCCAAACTTCCGCCGCCTTTGATTTTTCTTCCTCCATCTGTCGCATTTTTCTGTCTTCTATCTGAAAATATATGCCTCCTCCTATACTTAATAAAAGTAATATAAGAGTAAAAACTATAATTAATTTTTTCGCATTTAACATTTCTTTACTTTTTAAAAACCTTTCTTATTTTCTTTCATTAAAAAAGAAGAAATTTATGGAAGCATCTCACAAATTCCTTCTTTTTACTATTTAAATCTCGTCAATAGCCTTACCTATATCATTTCTATAGTACTTATTATCAAAGGAAATCCAATCTACAGCCTCATATGCCTTGGCTCTTGCCTCTTTTAGGTCTTTTCCCTTAGCTGTCACTCCCAAAACACGACCACCATTGGTAATAATCTTATCATCTTTTTTTACAGTACCTGCATGAAAAACATAATAATCTTCTTTCCCCTCAAAAGTTTCTAATCCATGAATCGGAAATCCTTTTTCATAACTAACGGGATATCCCTCGGAAGCTAAAACGACACAAACTGCCGCATTATCCTCAAAGTCCAAATTTATTTTATCTAATTCTCCATCAATGCAGGCATTAATTACCTCAATTATATCTGTCTTCATACGCGGTAATACTACCTGTGCCTCCGGGTCTCCAAACCTCGCATTATATTCCAAAACTTTAGGTCCCTCTTTGGTCAACATCAAACCAAAGAAAATAATACCTTTAAATTCCCGCCCTTCCTTTGCCATGGCATCTACCGTAGCCTGATAAATATACTTTTTACAGAAATCATCCACTTCTTTAGTATAAAAAGGACTTGGCGAAAACGTACCCATTCCTCCGGTATTTAAACCCTTATCCCCATCCTTTGCCCTTTTATAATCCTGGGCCGAAGTCATCGTTTTAATAGTCTTTCCGTCCACAAAAGATAAAACAGAAACTTCGCGACCCGTCATAAATTCTTCTACTACCATTTGATTTCCGGCATTTCCAAATGCCTTATCCAGCATAATAGTCTGCACGCCCGCTTTAGCTTCCTGATAATTTTGACATATCAAAACACCCTTTCCCAAAGCTAAACCGTCCGCCTTTAAAACAAGAGGATAGGATGCATTTTCTAAATATAGCGAGGCTTGTTTAGCATCAGTAAAACTTTCATAAGCTGCGGTAGGGATTCCATGTTTTTTCATCAAGTCTTTGGAAAAAGCCTTAGACCCTTCTAAAATAGCTGCATTTTTTCTAGGACCGAAAATACGAAGACCTGCATTTTCAAAAACATCCACAATTCCTCCAACCAAGGGATCATCCATACCCACAATGGTCAAATCTATCTCTTTTTCTTTGGCAAATGTAAGCAAGCCCTCGAAATCCATAGCCTGAATGTTTACACAAGTTGCAATTTTACCAATACCACCATTCCCGGGAGCACAAAAAATCTCTTTCACTTTAGGACTCTTTTGCAATGCCTCGGCAATAGCATGCTCTCTGCCTCCGCTTCCAACAATTAATACCTTCATACTTACTCCTTTATGAATACCTTGTTATTATCTATCACGATTTTACGATTTGCAATCAAGTCAATCGCTCTTGGCAAAATCACCCACTCAGCTTCTTCCATCACTCTTTTTTGCAAAATTTCCGGGCTATCATCCACCCGAACCTCTACCGCCTTTTGTAAAATAATGGGACCGGTATCTGTCCCTTCATCTACAAAATGTACTGTAGCACCTGTGATTTTTACCCCTCTTTCCAAGGCAGCTTCATGCACCTTTAATCCGTAATAGCCTTTACCACAAAAAGAAGGAATGAGAGATGGATGAATGTTAATCATTCTCATTTTATATTCTCTAACCATCTCCTTGGGAATGACCACTAAACAGCCTGCCAAAACAATCAAGTCCACCTTATAGGAATTAGTCACTCTAAGAAGTTCTTTATTGAAACTTTCACGATTAACAAAATTCTTGGGATATACACAGACAGTTTCAATTCCATGCTTTTTTGCTCTCTCTAAAGCATAGGCATTGGGATTGTTACTGATAACTAATTCTATCTTTGTATTGGTAATCTCACCTGACTCTATTTTGTCAATAATCGCCTGTAAATTTGTACCACCGCCGGATACAAAAACTGCTATTTTTAGCATAAAG
>DATCYL010000143.1:0-3450 GCA_036570305.1 Lachnospiraceae bacterium | reverse complement strand
TTGTTCCTCCCGGAGAGCAAACCATATCCTTTAAGGCTCCCGGATGCATCCCTGTTTCCATAACCATTTTAGCACTTCCCAAAATTGCCTGAGAAGCAAAAGTATATGCCTTATCCCTTGGCATTCCCTCCGCAACTGCCGCATCTGCCATAGCCTCTATCATCATAAAAACATAAGCCGGTGCACTGCCACTTGCCGAAACCACGGCATCCATCAGTCTCTCTTCCACTTCCTGACACTTTCCAAAACTTGAAAACAAGCTTTCTGCCAAGGCTTTTTCTTCCTTTTTCACCCGCAAACTATAGCATAAGCCAGCCATCCCTTCTCCTACCAAAGCCGGAGTATTGGGCATAGCCCTGACAAGCGCCAAATCTTTCCCAAAGCATTGTAAAATCCAGTCTATACTTTTTCCCGGAGCAATAGAAACAAGTAGGCAGTTCTTGGAGACACTCTCCCTTATTTCTGTAATTACCTGCTCATAAAAAATAGGTTTGACTGCCAAAAATAAAACATCCGCCTGCCCTGCCACCTGACAATTATCTTTGTAGGTGGAGATGCCAAAGGCTTCTTTCGCTATCAAAAGAGCCTCCTCTCCTCTATCTGATGCCATAATATCCTCTTTTTTTACAAGTTCCTTTTTTAATATACCGCCAATCATGGCTCTTGCCATATTTCCACATCCAATAAATCCTATTTTCATTTAATTTCCTCTCTTATCTCCCACAAAGATTTATCCTGAGCCTTTGCCAACTTTGCCAGATCTTCATACTCGGCTTTTTCTTTGCAAATGCCTAGTCCACTTCCTGCTTTGATTCTTACCGATCCTGCCTTTGTTTCTTTTTCGCTTATCTTTCTATCCATAATATAGCGCTCTACCACCTGTCTTCTTATCCCTAAGGAACTGGTATGCTTTAAAAGTAAAGCTATCATTTTCTCCTCATCTTCTAACTTAGACCAAGTCTCAAGAACAAATCCGGGACGCCCCTTTTTCATATCCACCGAAATGCTATAAAAATCTAAAGCCCCTTCTTCCAATATTCTTTCCTTTACAAAAGCAATCTCTTCTCCTGTCATATCATCCACCGTAGCGCTTAGACAGAGGATGGACTCTTTTTTTACTTGTCCTCCATCTATATCCTCCTGCCTTTGTTTAAAAAACTTCTCCTCTTCCCTGGCTTTTAAATCTAACATTACCTGCGAAAAGTCCTTATTTAATCTTTTTTCTATTTTTTCTCTTAAACCGAGAAGCTTTTCTATTTCTTTTTCCCTGACTTGTATCAGCGCAGAATCTCCGCGCAAACGGATGCGAAAGTCCTTAAATCCTAAAGAAGATAAAAAACTTTCCCCTCTTTCTACTCTTTTTAAGTCCCAAGCGGTAATTTTTTGTCCACCGGCAATTCTGGTCGCTAAACAGGCATAGGCAGGTTTTTCCCATGTAAAAATACCCGCCTTTTTTAACTCCTCTCGAATTTTTTCTTTCGTCCAGCCGCAAAGTCGCAAAGGAGAATATACTTCAAGTTCTGCCAAGGCTTTCATACCCGGTCTGTCATCTGCATCATCACTTGCATTGGTTCCATCAATAATACAGCTATAACCATCTTTTTTTGCAGTCTCTGCAATCTTACCGAAAATCCTTTGTTTGCAAAAATAACAGCGATTTGGGGGATTTTCTACTACTGTTTTATCTGATAATACATCAAAGTCTATCACCCTAAAGTTCATCCCTATTTCTTTTGCCGCAGCTTTTGCATCCTCCAACTCAAAATCAGGTTGAAAAGCCGTCTTTACATAGTAGGCTTGCAAATCCACCCCATACTTTTTTGCCATATATAAAAGAAAAGTGGAATCAACGCCACCTGAATATCCCAAAGCCACTTTCTTATGTTGTCTAAAAAATTCTTCTAATGTCATTTACCTAAGCCCTCCTCACCTGCTTATCCTATCAAAAAGCAAGATAGTTTTCCAGTATCTTTCTCTTCGCTTTGTCAATTTTTTCTTCGGTCTGTTCACATTTTGCTTTTCTGTTCATATTCTATTAAAAAATATTAACATTTACTTTACAATGCTCACACGAATTGAACACAATTCCCCTGTATAGTTATTAATGTAAACAAAAGAAATAAACTTTTCTTTTTCATACGTCAGCCGAAAGGCTGAACTCCTTCCTTTAATAAATATAGTAAAAAAGACCGTTCCTGCACAAACGGTCTTTTTTCTTGCCTTTTAACGCTCTTCTCTAAAGTAATTACTTCCACAACTCTTAGGCTGTGCATGCTCTCTGTTTTGTGTCATACTTGTAACAACTAAAATTACAATTGTGACAATATAAGGCATCATATCATAAAAATGAGATGGAATAGGAAGTGTCACATAAAATCTCATAATCTTTAGGGCTCCAAAAACCAAGGCTACCAAAGCTGCCCTCTTAGAGCTCCAAGTCGCAAAAATCACCAGTGCCACCGCCAACCAACCATATCCGTTGACACAGTCATAAACCCACACTCCATTTTGGCTAACCATACTGATATACATACCACCGATACCACAGATACCGCCTCCGATGACTGTCGCCAGATACTTATAGCGGGATACATTAATCCCTACCGCATCTGCTGCGGCAGGATCTTCTCCCACAGCTCTTAAATTTAATCCCACTCGACTTCGATTAAAAAACCATGCCATAACAATCACCAAAACAATTCCAAAATACACCATCCAGTTATAGCTAAAAAACAGGGTTCCCAAAATCGGAATTTTAGACAAAAATGGAAGCTTTATATTGGAAAACATCCCCTTAATACTATCGGCAACTACAAGACTTCCCCCGGCTGTTTTTCCTAAAAAATCACCGAAAAAATTCCCAAAACCGCTTCCAAAAATTGTCAGAGTCAATCCGGTTACGTTCTGATCCGCACGAAGAGTCACTGTTAAAAAGGAATAAATCAATCCTCCCAAAGCTCCAAAAAGAAAAGAAAAAATCAAGGATAGCAAAACCGCAATGATACCTAAAGTATATTTTCCTGCAAGCAAACCGTAAAAATAGGCGCTAGCCAGACCGGAGACTGCTCCCATATACATCATTCCCTCTACTCCCAGGTTAATATTCCCTGATTTTTCCGTCAAAATCTCGCCCAGAGCACCGAATAAAAGTGGAGTTCCCGCAATGACCGCTGCTACAAACAAATTTAACACTATAGACATCTTTAGACCTCCTTTTTCGATGCGTGTACCAATCGATAGTTAATAAAAAATTCACTTCCCAGCATAAAAAACAAGATAATTCCCACTAAAAGCTTAGATACCGATGAGGGGATTGCCATAGTTGTCTCAATCTGGTTACAACCCCTCTCCAAAACAGCAATAAAAGCCGCCACACCCAGCATCCCGTATGGATTCATCTTTGCAAGCCAGGCTACAGTAATGGCTGTAAAACCGACACCTCCGGCAGTT
>DATCYL010000142.1:0-1525 GCA_036570305.1 Lachnospiraceae bacterium | reverse complement strand
CAACTGATATTTTAATGGGCGTGGGAGTAGCAGCTTTAATTAAGTTTGTTGTTTATACCAAAGGTAAAAATGCTAAAAAGTTTAGACATGGGAAAGAGTATGGCTCAGCACGATGGGGAACTGCAAAAGATATTCAGCCTTATGTAGATGAGAAGTTTCAAAATAATATCTTGCTTACTCAAACCGAGCGATTAACCATGAATGGCAGACCGGCAAATCCAAAGTATGCAAGAAACAAGAATGTGCTTGTTATTGGTGGTTCAGGCTCCGGAAAGACGAGATTTTATGTAAAACCGAATCTAATGCAAATGCACTCGTCATATTGTGTAACAGATCCTAAAGGAACAATAGTCATTGAATGTGGCAAGATGCTTGAAGATAGTGGCTATGAGATAAAAATCTTAAATACCATCAACTTCAAAAAGAGTATGAAGTACAATCCTTTTGCCTATCTCAGAAGTGAAAAAGACATCCTCAAATTAGTGCAAACAATCATTGCAAACACCAAAGGAGAGGGCGAAAAAGCAGGTGAAGATTTTTGGGTGAAAGCCGAAAAACTCTACTATACGGCTCTTATCGGATATATCTTCTATGAAGCTCCAAGAGAAGAAAAGAATTTTGCAACACTACTGGATATGATAGATGCTTCAGAAGTCAGAGAAGATGATGAAACATATATGAATCCCATTGATAGACTATTTGGAGCACTGGAAAAGAAAGAACCTACGCACTTTGCAGTTAAGCAATATAAAAAATACAAACTGGCTGCGGGAAAAACAGCAAAGTCTATTCTTATTTCATGTGGTGCAAGGATTGCTCCTTTTGATATTAAGGAACTTAGAGACCTTATGAGTGAAGATGAGCTTGAGCTTGATACGTTAGGAGATAGAAAATCTGCACTCTTTGTTATTATTTCAGATACAGATGATACGTTTAACTTTGTTGTATCCATCATGTACTCACAGTTATTTAATTTGCTTTGTGATAAGGCAGATGATGGGTACGGGGGAAGATTACCTGTTCATGTAAGGTGCTTGCTTGATGAGTTTGCAAATATAGGCTTAATTCCCAAATTCGAGAAATTGATTGCAACAATCCGAAGTAGAGAGATTTCAGCAAGTATTATCTTGCAGTCACAATCTCAACTAAAGGCAATCTACAAGGATAATGCAGATACGATTGTGGGTAACTGTGATAGTACCTTGTTTCTTGGTGGAAAGGAAAAGACCACACTTAAAGAACTATCTGAAACACTAGGTAAAGAAACCATAGATCTATATAATACATCGGAAACACGATCCAATGCCAATAGTTATGGACTGAATTACCAGAAGATAGGGAAGGAGCTGATGAGCCAAGACGAGATAACTGTTATGGATGGCAGTAAATGTATTTTTCAGCTTCGAGGTGTCAGACCGTTCTTATCTGATAAATTTGATATTACAAAGCACAAGAGTTATAAGCTCCTTGAAGATTATGATAAGAAAAATATCTTTAATATTGAAGACTATATCAAGAGAAAAGG
>DATCYL010000141.1:0-3583 GCA_036570305.1 Lachnospiraceae bacterium | reverse complement strand
GGAACCTCCGGATCAGGTAAGTCTACTTTGTTAAATATGATGGCAGGATTAGAATCTCCGACGAAAGGCGAAATTATTATTAAAGGAATTCCTATTCAAAATTTAAATGAGGAAAAACTGGTACGTTTTAGAAGGAAATTTGTGGGCTTTATTTTTCAGTCTTACCAATTGATTCAGACCCAGACAGCCATTGAGAATATAGCTTTTCCTCTAAGCTTTAGAGGAATTCGAAAAAAGGAAAGAATGCGACAGGCAGAAAAAATATTAAAGGAAATGAGCTTAGAAAAGCATAGGAAACATCTTCCTTCCCAGATGTCGGGAGGACAGCAGCAAAGAGTGGGGGTAGCGAGGGCTTTGGTGATGGAACCCAAAATTATTTTTGCAGATGAACCAACCGGAAATTTAGATACGAAGACATCGGAAGATATTATGGAATTGATGAAAAAAAATATAGAGGGGACAGAGAGATGTCTGGTAATGGTAACTCATGATGATACTTTGGCATCCTATGCAGATCGCATTATCAAAATAAAAGATGGAAAAATTATTTCAATAGAAGTAAAAAATACTAAGGAAAAAGAGAGGAGATAGGATATGTTTCATAAAAAATTTGCAATCTTTATGTTGGCGGGGGCTTTGTTGTTTTCGCAGGCAAGCCTTTTTGCGAGTCCGGTATATGCGGCAGAAAGCGTAAAGGAAGAAGGAAAGGATAAAGAATCAGAGACAATAAAAGAGAAAGCGGGACTTCCGACGATTGTTCTTTTGACCGGTGAGGGTCAAAAGACACCGGAGTATATAGGTGGAGAGAACAAAAAATTATTGGTCCATGTAAAAAACACGGGAACGGCAACTGCAAAAGACGTGAGGGTAAGTCCCGTGATAGGTGCAATGACGGAGGAGTGGCCGTTTGAAATTCCTAATATAAATAATGACCAGAGTTTGGGAGATATTGAACCGGGTCAAATGAAAGATATCAGCTATGATGTAACCGCAAGGGAAGATGTGCAAAATCGTTATTATAAGACAAATTTTCAGATTAGCTATAACGATGGAGAAAATCTTTCAGAAGTGGAAAAATATGTTTTTGTAAAGATGAAACAAAAAGAGACGGAAAAGGATGAGGAAAAAAATGATGAAAACGAGATGGTTCCTGAAGAAGGAGGATTTAGTCAGGACTTTTCATCTTATGGTGATGGAGGCTCTTCGACTACAGAGGAAAAGTCAAGTGTGCCCCGCGTCATTGTTACCGGTTTTTCTACCAATCCGGGACAGGTAAAAGCGGGAAGTAACTTTACTTTGAATGTAACGGTAAAAAACACATCCAAGACAACGGCGGTAAGTAATATGGTGTTTACCTTTGCCGCAACAACAGAGGGCAAGGATGAGAATACAACAGCGGCGGCATTTTTACCTGTGTCGGGAGCAAATTCTATTTATAAGGAATCAATCAAAGCAAATTCTGAAGCAACGATCAGTATTGATTTAAATGCAAAATCAGATTTGGTACAAAAACCCTACAGCATTGATATGGCTATGAAATACGAGGATAAAAATGCAGCACAATTTGAGTCATCTGCAAGTATTTCTATCCCGATTAGACAGGAACCAAGATTTGAATTTAGTGAGATTCAGGTGAATCCGGAAAGTATAGAAATCGGTGCGGAGTCCAACATTTCTTGTAATCTTTATAATCTTGGAAAAATCAAGCTTTATAATATTAAGGCAAAGGTAGAGGGGCAGGGAATCGAGAGCAAGGAAGTCTTTATAGGAAATGTAGATTCCGGTGCAACGGCGGCCATTGATTTGATGGTGACAGGAAGTCAGGCCGGTAATGGTCCTGCAAAGATGAACCTGGTTTGCAGCTATGAAGATGCCGACGGGAATGTGTCTACCATAAAAAAAGAATTTCAGGCGGAAGTAATAGAGCCGGTAGCAATGGATGACTATTCGAAAGATATGATGATGGAGCAAGAAAAACCAAAATCTTTTCCTGTAAAGTATATAGCTTTGGCAGTTCTTGCAATAGTAGTGGCAATAGTGGCAATCATAGTAATCAAGAAAAAGAAAGCGAAGAGGGAAAATGACATTTTCTGATTTATTAAGTCTGGGATGGAATAATTTAAGTAGGAGAAAATTAAGAACTACTTTAACAGTCCTTGGAGTAATTATCGGTACAGCTTCGATTGTAGTGATGATTTCTCTGGGACTGGGTCTTGAGAGAGCTATGTATAAAATGGCTCAGGAAGAAGGTGGTCTTACCAACATTTCCGTAAGTTTGCGAGGTATGCATTGGGAGGAGACCGGCGATATAAGAAATAAGGAAAAAGAAGAAAAATATTTAAATGATGCGACAGTAGAAAATTTTAAAAATATTTCCCATGTAGTTGGTGTCTTTCCGGTATTAAAGGTGAGCGGTCGTTTGGTAAGTGGAAAGTATCAAAATTATGTCGAATTGATGGGTTATACAAAAGAGGGCTTAGAGGCCTTAAATCTGCCATTGACCGAGGGACGCCTTCCGGGAAAGGCAAGTATGCCACTGGAAGTTTTGCCGGGAAATATGGTAGTGTTCAATTTTTATGATGAAAATAATATGTCCGGTGGATTTTGGGAAAGTCAGGATACATCTGAGCTTCCGGATGTTGATTTTCAAAAATCCACTATCTTTTTCACATTTGAAAATACATTTTCGGGAGAGGATAAGGGAGACGGTGCAGAAAATCCTATGGAAAATTCCATGCCTTTAACCAATAAGGGGAAGAAGTATCTGGTGAAGGGAAGTGGAACTCTAAAGGGAGACCCTTCTACCTATACCAGCTATGCAATGGATGTATATTGTGATATGGATGCACTTTTAAAATTGATGAAAAAAGAGTCAAAGGCAGGACTTTTGCCGGGACAGCCTAAAAGTAAATCAGGAAAACCCTTGTCATTTATCAATTATAGCAATATTATTGTAAGGGTAGAAAAAGTAGAAGAAGTGACCAATGTGATGACAGAAATCAGAGCTATGGGCTATGAGGCTCACAGCAATGTAGAGATGATTGAAAGTCAGAAGAAGGAAATGGCAATTATTCAGATGGTTTTGGGTGCTATCGGCATGGTATCACTTTTGGTGGCGGCGATAGGGATTACAAATACGATGATGATGTCCATTTATGAAAGAACAAAAGAAATCGGTGTAATGAAGGTTTTAGGATGTGGACTTAAAAATATTCAACAAATGTTTTTGCTGGAGTCGGCATTTATCGGATTTTTAGGTGGTGTTTTAGGAAATATTATCAGTATTGTGCTTTCTCTGTTGATTAATTCTTTAGCTAAGGGGGTAACAGAGGGTATGTTTGGAGTTGCTGCCAATATTTCTGTTATACCGGTTTGGTTGGTAATTACTTCGACTGTGTTTGCTATGCTAATGGGCATGCTTGCGGGATATTTTCCGGCAAGAAAGGCTATGAATCTTAGCCCCTTAAATGCGATTTCGGGCTGAGTTTGTAAGCTGTGAAAGTCCAAAGAAAAATATGAAGAGGGATGAGGGGGCGCGTCCGTTTGGACTATAGGTTTTCAAACAAAGATATACAAAAACTTA
>DATCYL010000140.1:0-1935 GCA_036570305.1 Lachnospiraceae bacterium | reverse complement strand
ACAGGGGAGAATATTTACAGAAAATTTTTTCTTTGATTTTGGCTGTTTTTATTTTGTTGTTACTTATGGTCTTTTTGAGAATGCTTATTTTTGATAAAAAAGTATCTCATGATAGATCTAAAGAGATTAGCAGTCAAACAGAAAAAAGACAAATAAATCGGGAGAAAGTTCAAAAGGAAGAAAAAGAGGAGAAGGTAGAGGCAGAAGAAGAAGGGCAAGAGCAAAGTAATCAAAAAGAATGGCTCTCCTTAACAGAAGATGATAAATATAGAGGAAATTTGATTTTAGTAAATTATCAATATCCTTATCACTTTGAACAAAACAGGGAAACGGCAAATTTAGTAAATATAAAAGATTATCAGGGAATTTCCTATCCGGTGGGGAAAGAGGATATGCAACTTCGTCAAAGTGTTTTGCCGGCTCTTGATACCATGATAGGAGCTTTAAAGTCAGAACTTGTAAATTCTTCTATAGGAGTCTCCAGTGCCTATAGAAGTCAGGAATACCAGATGGCAATTTTTGCACAGTATGAGCAAGAGTATGGGAGAGATTACGCTAAAGCTTATGTGGCAAATCCGGGGAACAGTGAACACCATACCGGACTTGCTTTGGATTTCGGTATTTATTATGAGGATGGAAGCGAAGGGACTTTTTCTGAAAGCGAGAGTGCACTTTGGATGGCAAATAATTCTTATCGCTATGGATTTATCAGACGTTATCAGGCAGAGAAGGCGGCTATTACAAAGATTAATAATGAATCATGGCACTTTCGTTATGTGGGTATTGCCCATGCAAGCTATATGCAAGCAAATCAACTTTGCTTAGAAGAATATGTAGATTATCTTAGGAATACTACAAGTAAAGAAAGTCCTTTGCAGATTACGACAGAAAACGGAGAGGTTTATCTGGTTTATGCCAGTAAAGAAATGCAGATGGAAAAACCGAGTGGGGAATATGAAGTCTCAGGAGATAATATAGACGGCTATATTATCACAGAGAGACTTTCTTAGGGGGGAAACGATGGATATTGAATTAGTAGAAAAATACCTGTACTGGCTAGGGAGATATTTGCCGGCAAGACGAAAAGAGGAAATTGTAAGGGATGTAAAGAGAGTTATAGAAAGACAGATTTTTGAAATGAAAAAAGAAAATCCCACAAAGGATGAAAGAGAAATTACTAAAGATGTTTTGTTGCATCTTGGTGCACCCTATGAAGTGGCAGCTGAGTACAGCGGGCAGACGAAAACTTATTTAATAGGTCCAAGGCGTTATGTTCGTTATATAGATACAGTAAAATTAACCATGGTAGCCTTAATTATTGCCTTTGTTTTAACGGCTTTTGTAAAAATCTTTTTGGGTGCATCTGATATGTGGCTTAGTATCTTGTGGAAAACGATGTGGGATATGTTGCCTGTTCTTTTAATGGGATATGGCTTTATTACCCTTATTTTTTCTCTTATGGAAAAAAGAGGAACTATGGCTGTGTTTACAGAGGAAAAACTTTTAAGTTTGGCGGCTAAACCTAAAAAGGGAGAGAAGATATCCAAGTCAGTCTCTATTATAGCAATTGTCTTAAATATTATTATGGGAGTATTGCTTCTTATGGTGCCCCAGTATTTGGCATTTTATTTTGGTGCAGAAGAAAGGGTCGCTATCTTCCAGATTTTTGTTTTGAGAAGCTGGTGGATAGTGATTGTTTTGTGGGCTGCGGTGGGTATTGCAAAAAATGTATTTCGTCTTTATGACGGGAGATATACAGCAAGGGTAACTTTGGTAACAGTAGTTGCTAATGCTTGTGCAATTTTGTTTGCTTTTAAACTTTTTTCAGACAGAGAAATTATCAATCCGGGATTTTTAACATTGATAAAAGATATTTTGGAGAATACAAATCACACAGGATTGGTACAATATTTGCCATATTTTTCTATGGTGATT
>DATCYL010000139.1:0-2096 GCA_036570305.1 Lachnospiraceae bacterium | reverse complement strand
AGCAGCACCTACACGGATAACACCTACACCGCCGGAGAGTTTTGCAAGTCTTTCCTGCAATTTTTCTTTATCAAATTCAGAACTTGTCTCCTCGATCTGACCTTTAATCATCTTAATTCTTGCCTGAATATCTTCTTTACTTCCTTCTCCATCAACAATAACAGTTGCTTCTTTTTGTACTTTTACGGATTTTGCACGACCCAACTGATCCATGGTGGTTTCTTTTAAATCTAATCCCAATTCCTCTGAAATCACCTGTCCGCCTGTTAAGATTGCAATATCTTCCAACATAGCTTTTCTTCTATCGCCATATCCCGGTGCTTTTACAGCAACTACATTAAAGGTTCCTCTTAATTTATTTACAATCAAGGTAGTAAGAGCTTCTCCTTCAATATCTTCCGCGATAATTAAAAGTCTGGAACCTGACTGTACAATCTGTTCTAACAAAGGAAGTAAATCCTGAATATTAGAAATTTTCTTATCTGTAATCAAAATATATGGGGAATCAAGTACCGCTTCCATCTTATCCATATCTGTTGCCATATAAGCAGAGATATATCCTCTGTCAAACTGCATACCTTCTACTAAATCCAACTCTGTCTTCATCGTTTTGGATTCTTCGATAGTAATTACTCCATCTCCGGAAACTTTCTCCATAGCATCTGCTACCAACTGTCCGACTTCCTCATCTCCTGAAGATACAGCAGCAACTCTTGCAATCTGCTCTTTTCCGTTAATCTCACTACTCATCTTAGCAATAGCCTCTACAGCCTTATCTGTTGCCTTTTTCATTCCCTTGCGAAGTACAATCGGATTAGCACCTGCTGCCAAGTTTTTCATTCCCTCATGCACCATAGCCTGTGCAAGTACAGTAGCTGTTGTGGTTCCGTCTCCTGCAACATCATTTGTCTTTGATGCCACTTCTTTAATAAGCTGTGCTCCCATATTTTCAAAAGCGTTTTCCAACTCAATTTCTTTTGCAATTGTTACACCGTCATTTGTAATAAGAGGTGCACCAAAGGATTTGTCCAAAACTACATTTCTTCCTTTCGGTCCTAAAGTCACCCTTACTGTATCTGCCAACATATTAACACCCTGCTCTAAGGCAGCTCTGGCTTCTGCTCCAAATTTAATTTCTTTTGCCATGATGGTTTCCTCCTTAAATTTTCTTATTTAATAACTGCTAATATATCGTCTTGTTTTACAACCATATACTCTTCATCTTCAAGTTTTACTTCTGTTCCCGCATATTTTGAGTAAATTACCGCATCTCCCACAGACACCTGCATAACTACTTCTTTTCCGTCAACAATTCCACCCGGACCTACAGCGACAACTTCTGCCTGCTGTGGTTTTTCTTTTGCCTGTCCCGGTAATACAATACCGGATTTCGTTGTTTCTTCTGCTTCCAATTTCTTTAAAATCACTCTGTCTCCTAAGGGTACTAACTTCATATCTACATCCTCCTTATATCTACCAACTATTCTCTTCCTCTATCTATACAGACAAACAAATTGTTCTGTATAAAAACTATGCATGCCTTTTGGCCTTTCTATTAGCACTCGTTTTATTTGAGTGCTAATAGAACAATATTTATATTAGTGAAAAGCAAAAAAATTAGCAAATTCTCCCCTCGGCTCATTTAATGAGTTTTTTAAGAATTTGCTAATTATATCTCACTTTTTCTCTTTTTTTCTCACTTTTTTATTTTCTGAGCATCTGGTTTGTCTTTTTCTTTTTGATATCCTCCAGTTCATCAAAGATCACTTCATTCAAGACCTTAATATAGGTTCCTTTCATTCCTGAAGAACGTGATTCAATCACACCTGCACTCTCAAACTTTCTAAGGGCATTGACAATGACAGAACGGGTGATTCCCACACTGTCTGCAATCTTACTTGCTACCAGAATACCTTCTTGACCATCCAGTTCATCAAAAATATGAATAATAGCCTCCAGCTCTGAAAAAGACAAGGTTCCAAAGGCTGATTTTACAACCTGGATTTTTCTGCTTTCCTCCGCATTTTCTTCATCTACAGATCTCATCATCTCAAGACCCACTACTGTAGTTCCATATTCACTGACAATAATATCCT
>DATCYL010000138.1:0-3119 GCA_036570305.1 Lachnospiraceae bacterium | reverse complement strand
GTGTACATGGTTCGGCTATGTTTACAAGAGGGCAAACACAGATTTGTACGATTACAACCTTAGCTCCTCTATCTGAGGCGCAAAAGATTGACGGTTTGGATCTTTTAGAGGTCAGCAAGCGTTATATGCACCATTATAATTTCCCATCTTATTCTGTGGGAGAAACGAAACCGTCAAGAGGACCGGGAAGAAGAGAAATCGGACACGGAGCATTGGCAGAAAAGGCATTGGTTCCTGTACTTCCAAGTGAGGAAGAATTCCCATATGCTATTCGTACCGTATCAGAAACATTTGAGTCTAATGGATCTACATCTCAGGCTTCTATCTGTGCTTCTACTATGTCTCTTATGGCTGCAGGGGTACCGATTAAAAAGGCAGTAGCCGGTATTTCCGCGGGATTGGTAACGGGAGATAGCGATGATGATTATCTTGTGCTTACAGATATCCAGGGCTTGGAAGACTTCTTTGGGGACATGGACTTTAAGGTAGCGGGAACTCATGATGGAATCACGGCAATTCAGATGGACATCAAGATTCATGGTCTTACAAGACCGATTATTGAAGAGGCCATTGCCAGAACCAAGGAGGCAAGAGAATATATTTTGACAGATATTATGGAGCCATGTATCTCTAAACCGCGAGAAACAGTAGGAGAGTTTGCTCCAAAGATTATCCAGACAAAAATCGATCCTGCAAAGATAGGTGATGTGGTTGGACAGAGAGGAAAAACTATCAATGCAATTATTGAGCAGACCGGTGTTAAAATTGACATTAGTGATGAAGGTGCAGTATCTGTTTGTGGCGTAGAACAAGAATCTATGGATAAGGCAATGAAAATGATTGAAATTATCACAACAGATTTTGAAGCGGGACAGATTTTTACGGGTAAAGTAATTAGCATTAAAGAGTTTGGTGCATTTTTAGAATTTGCTCCGGGCAAAGAAGGAATGGTACATATTTCTAAAATTTCCAGCGAACGTATTAACCATGTAGAGGATGTATTAACTTTAGGTGATATGGTGCAAGTAGTTTGTCTAGGAAAAGATAAGATGGGAAGAATTAGTTTTAGTATAAAGGATCTTCCAAAACAGGCATAATTCCTGAATCAAGATAAGAAAAGAACAGGAGAGTAACAGGTGGTCTGTTATTATTTCCTGTTCTTTTTGTTATGGCGACGAGCTCGGTATGAATTAATTGGCGGGAGAATTAGGAATTACTAAGGAAAAAGGTAGATAGCTTCTTATCTTAAGTCATAAAGGAAAGGATAGCCTATGAATTATCATAATATAACAAAAGATGATATGTTAAACGGAGACGGTTTGCGTGTGGTGCTTTGGGTTTCCGGTTGTGATCACGCTTGCAAGGGGTGCCATAATCCTATTACCTGGCCTTTAGATGGTGGACTTTTTTTTGGAGATAAAGAAAAAGAAGAAATTTTTAGGGAATTAGAAAAGGATTATATATCCGGTATTACTTTTAGCGGAGGAGATCCTTTGCATCCGGCAAATGAAGCAACGATTACGACCTTGGCAAAAGAAATTAAAGAAAAGTTTCCCGAAAAGACCATTTGGCTTTATACAGGTTATTTATGGGAGGAAGTTTGTCATAAGGAAATTATTGACTATCTGGATGTTTTGGTGGATGGTGAATTTGTGGAGAGCTTGAAAAAAGGAAATCTTCGCTGGAAGGGAAGCTCTAACCAAAAGGTTGTGGATGTGTCTATGACCAAGCAAATAGGAAAAGTAGTATTATATTCATAAAGGGGAAAAGATGAAAAAAATTGCAAAATTTGAAAAAGTGACTTTTGAGCAGTTTCTTAAAGATTGGAAAGATACTTTTCCGCAAGAGACAGAAGAAAAAATTAAAGAGATTTATGAGGAAATCAAGTTACCAAAGCGTGCAACCAAATCCAGTGCAGGTTATGATTTTTATTTGCCCTCTTCGATTGCGCTTTCACCCAAGGAAAGCATAAAGATTCCTACCGGAATCAGAGTGTGGATGGAAAACAACTGGGTCTTGCATGTTTATCCAAGAAGCGGACTTGGATTTAAATACCGTTTGCAAATGAATAATACAGTGGGAATTATCGACAGCGATTACTATTATGCGAAAAATGAAGGTCATATTTTTTGTAAAATAAAGTATGATATGCAGGAGGGTGCTTCCTTATGTTTAGAGGCAGGAGATGCCTTTGTACAGGGAGTTTTTTTAGAGTATGGAATTACGGTAGATGATGAGGCGGATGGAATCAGAAGGGGTGGCTTGGGAAGCACTTCAAAAAAAGAATAGTCGAAGGAGTATATATGATAGTTAAACCAAAGGTAAGAGAATATATATGTACGACAGCACATCCTTTGGGATGTAGAGAAAATGTCAGGTTGCAAAAAGAATTGGTAAAAGCAAAGGGGAATTTACAAGGTCCTAAAAAAGTTTTGATCATCGGTGCGTCCACCGGGTATGGTTTGTCAAGCCGAATTATGTCTGCATTTGGATGTAAGGCATCTACCTTGGGAATTATGTTTGAGAGACCTGCAAATGAAAAAAGAACAGCGACTGCAGGTTGGTACAATACCTGGGCTTTTGAAGAGTTTGCCAAAGAAGAAGGTTTATATGCAAGGACAATCAATGGGGATGCCTTTTCAAAAGAAATAAAGGAAGAAACCATTCGAATAATTAAAGAAGATTTAAAAGAAGTGGATTTGGTTATTTATAGTTTGGCTGCACCGAGGAGAATTATGCCGGATGGCAGAGTAGCAGTATCCAGCCTTAGAACTACGGACACTGCTTTTACAGAAAAGAACCTAGATCTTAGGACAAATGAAGTCAATCAAAAGACGGTGGAGGCAGCAACACAGGAAGAACTTTGTGGAACTATTGATGTTATGGGAGGGGGAGACTGGAAAGATTGGATAGATGCTCTTAAAGATGCAAATGTCCTTGCCGAAAATGCGGTTACAGTAGCCTATTCTTATATAGGTCCTAAGCTTACTTATCCTATTTATTATAATGGAACGATAGGAGCGGCAAAAAAAGACTTACATCGGGCACAAGAAGAAATCTGTAAAAAATACCAAGATGTACAGGCGTATGTGTCAGTCAATAAAGCCCTAGTTACCCAA